>JAMXLJ010000024.1 GCA_024281095.1 Acidimicrobiia bacterium
CGCCGGCTCGGCACGGGCGTATGCATGGAGGTCAACGCGTGCTGGGCGGAGCGCGGCCTGCACGACACGATCCGCGACGGTGTCGACACGTTCGCGCTGGTACAGGTGAGCGACTACGCGGTCGGCACCCTGTCGACGCCAAACCGGCTCGTTCCCGGCGACGGCGACATCCCGATCGAGCGGATCGTGCGCGACGTGCTCGAGGCCGGATACACCGGAGGGTTCGACATCGAGCTGATCGGCCCCCGAATCGAGGAAGAGGGCTACGAGTCGGCGATCCGCCGCAGCGTCGACTGGCTCTCTGACACGCTCCTTCGGCTCGGCGTACCGGGTTGACGCGCGCTCAGAGCCCGCGCCAGTGGACGGGCCCGAGATGGAACCCGGCCGTCGCGAGCAGTCGTTCCTCGCCCCCGGGCCAGAGCGTGAGCCGCAACTCGGTCGGGACGCCGGCCTCGGCGGGCTCCAGGCGCAACCACCCGACCGGCGTGTCGCGGGTCGCACGCGCGCCGGCAAGCTCGAAGGCGGCGCGCACGGCCGCGCGGGTGCGGTCGTCGAAGTATCCCCACGCGATGGAGTGGAAGACGACCGTCGCGACGCCGGGCGCGGGCTCACGGAGTCGTTCGCTGACCCACGCACCGGCGTCCTGACGGTCGATCGGCACAGGGTCGCGGCGGGCAATGTCGAGCGCGGCCCGCAGAAGCTCGAAGCGCTCGTCCTGACCCGGCCAGACATACGACAGGAGCGTGAGCCGCGCTTCGGGATCGGTCGGGTCGATCGGATGGCGGTCACACCCGCGCCGTTCCGCGATCACCGCGTGGGTGTCGAGCGGCGGTGCGTTGTCGCGCCACAAGTCGACGAAGCGCACGCTCGAGTTCGTCGGACCCCAACTCCTGCCGTCCGTCTCGTAGCGGTAGTGCTGGACGCGCAAGTTCAGCCCCGCGCTCGAACCCAGCTCGAGGATGCGCAGGGGCAGGCCGGTGTCGCGCGCGACCACGAGGAAACCCGGCAGGAGCGCGGCCGAACGACCGACTTCGTTGGTCTGCGGCGGGCGGGTGAGCGCGTCGAGCACCGCGGGCGGAGGCTCGCGCAACAGCTCGCGCACGAGGGGCCAGGCTCCGTCGACGTCGCCGTCGCCGCCGGCGGACGGGTACCGCGCCGCGAGATCGGGAGCGTCACCCGCGAGCACGAGGCGGTGGATGCCGCCGAGCAGACGCAGGCGGTAGGCGTCGTCGAAGGGGCGGTCGGCGTAGGGACCGAGCACGTCCCACGTCGGGCCGCCGGCCCGCACGTCCGCGACCATGCGGCGCAACAGCTCGCCGTAGAACGGCGACCCGAGCGCGTCGCACCCGACCGCCTGCAGCTCGAGCTGCCCGACGACACGCTCGGCCGCGTCGCTTGCGCTCACGAGGGCGGTCCCCACGGCGCGCGGGCCGCAGGGTCGAGCACGCGCACCGGTGCGCCTTCGGCCTCGGCGAGCAGCTCCCAGTACCACTCGGGATAGTCGACGACGCGGCCGTCGCGCACGACCAGCTGCACGACCCACGCACGCGCGACCGCTCGACCCGTCGTGGACTCGACGAGCCGCTCCTCCATGATGCCGGCCTTGCCCTGGCGCAGGCGGATGCGCACCGCGCCGACGAAGCGCTCGCCGGGCATGCCCTCGCTCTCGTAGAGCACGTGCAGCTCGCGCGCGACGAGCACAAGCCCCTCGTCGCGCAGGTGCTCCGTCCATCGCGGTGCGAGCCGGGCCATCACGAACGCGATGCGCAGGTCCTGGAAGTAGCGCACGGCGGCGACGTTGTTCAGATGGCCCTGCTGATCGAAGTCAGAGGTCGCGCTCTCCAGTGCGCTGACGAAGCGGTAGCCGTCGACCGCGAGCGCCTCGGCGCCCACGCCCGTGTCCGCGGCTCGCGTCACTTAGGCCCACATGAACGCGCCGCCGTCGGCCATGAAGGTGTGGCCGGTGAGGTAGCGGCAGGCGTCGCTGCACAGGAAGTACGCGATCGGTGCGATGTCGAGCTCGGGGTCGCCCTGGCGCTGCATCGGACAATTCTCGATGAAGATGCGGTAGCCCTCGCTCTGCTGTCCCGCCGGCCCGTGATGGGTCGCGGCCGCGGGTGCGATCGCGTTCACGACGATGCCGTCGAGCGCCCACTCACGCGCCGCGGTGCGGGTGAGCGCGCGGATCGCCTCCTTCGACGCGTTGTACGCCGCGAAGCCACGTCCGCCGGTGATGCCCATCGACGACGCGAAGTTCACGATCCGGCCGAAGGCCTGCGCCTTCATGTGCGGGTACACCGCCTGCATCGCCCACAGCGAGCCCTTCACGCCCGAGCGGTAGAAGACGTCGATGTCGTCCTCCGACACGTCCGCGATGGGCGCCATCGGCCGGAACGTCTGCGCGTTGTTCACGAGGCCGTCGACCCGACCGAACCGGTCCACGGTCGCGGCGACCATCGCGTCGATCTCGTCGCGCTGGTTGATGTCGCACTGCACGCCGAGCGCGGGCACGCCGAGGTCCGCGAGCTCGTCGACGGTGCGCTGCATCGAGTCGGCCTTCCACTCGGCCACGACGATGCTCGCGCCGCCCTTCCCGAGATGGTGGGCGATGCCGCGGCCGATGCCCCGGCCCGCGCCCGTGACGATCACGACACGCCCGTCGACACCGTGCATGTCGCGGACCGGTGCCATGTTCTCGGCCTGGACCACCGCGCCCCCCATTCCCTGACAGCTTCGTCACGTTACCCGGTACGCTCCGGCGCCATGGTGGGACGATTCGACGGTCAGGTCGTTCTCGTCACCGGCGGTGGGAGCGGCATCGGTCGCGCGACCGCACTGCGGCTCGCGTCGGAAGGCGCCGTGGTCGGCGTGTTCGACCGCGACCGCGATCACGCGGAGCGAACCGCGCGTGAGGCCGGCGCCGACGGGGCGGCGTGCGTCGCGATTGGCGGCGACGTGAGCCAGGAGGCCGACGTCGAGCGCGCGGTGGCGCACCTCGTGCGAGAGGCCGGCGCGCTCTCGGGTCTCGTGACGTCGGCGGGCATCTTCCATCCGGAAGACTTCAAACCCGCGGCGGAGGTCGGTCTCGACGCGTTCATGGCCGTGGTCGGGGTCAACCTCGTCGGCACGTTCCTCGCGGTGAAGCACGCGCTGCCTCATCTCGTCGAGCGCCGTGGCGCGTTGGTGACGATCGCGTCCACCGCGGCACTGCGCGGCCATGGGTTCGGTTCCGGCTACACCGCGAGCAAGGGCGGTGTCGACGCGTGGACCCGTCTCGTCGCGGTGCAGTACGGCTGCCATGGCGTTCGAGCGAACTGCATCTGCCCCGGCAGCGTCGACACGCCGATGACCGGCGGCGTGCACCAGACACCCGAAGCGGTCGAGCAGGCGAAGCAGCGCATCCCGCTCCAGAAGGTCGCGCAGGCCGAGCAGCTCGCGTCCGTTGCCGCGTTCCTGCTCTCAGCCGACGCGTCGCACATGACGGGTCAGACGCTGGTCGTCGACGGCGGCACGACCATCGCGGGCTGACGACCACGCTGCGTTGGGTTCGGGGCGACGGCCTTCCGCGGTTCAGGTAGCCATGTAGTAGCGGTAGTGCGTGACGGTCTCGTACCCCATCCGGCGATAGACGGGCTCGCCCATCTCGCTCGCCTGCAACGCGGCGACGCGGGCCCCGAGGTCGAAGCCGGCGTTGCCGACCCAACGGGTCACGAGCTCGCCGAGGCCTCGACCGCGTGCTGCCTCCGCGGTGCCGACATACTGCACGCCGGCAACGCCGTGGCTCACGAGTACGAACGCGCCTGCGGCGGGCCGGTCGTCGACGTACGCAACGACCGCGCGTGTGTGCGGCCCGTGCACCGACTCCACCGTCGGGAACGTGCCTTCGAGGACCGCAGGCGGCGTGCCCTGTGACGGCGTGAACGACTCTCGCAGCACGCTGATGTAGTCACGGCGGGTGCGGTCGTCGTCGACGACTTGCAGCGTCACCCCGGGGGGCGCGACGGCGTCGCGCAAGCGGGCCCGCAACACCATCTGCGGTGTGCCGTCGCCAAGGGACAGGAACTCCGCGTCGCGGGCGGCGCGCTCGAGGGCGGGATCGAAGTGGTCTGCGGTCCAGACGCAATACGCGCGGCCGAGCGGCTCGAAGAAGTCGTGGGCGTGTGCGAGCACCTCCGCCGCCGGTACGCGCGCGTCGATGACGAACACGCCGTTGTCGAAGGGCCCCGGCCACACCGGCGACCCGGCGAACATCGTGATGCCGGCCTCTTCGTGCACCACACCCTCGGGCTGCGAGCGCGCGAAATGGCGCAGGACCTCGACGACGTTGAGGTCACCTGCACGCAGCAGCTCGTCGCGGTTCATCGAGCGAGGGGCCCGTCAGCGTCCCGTCCCGACGGCATCGATGAGCTCCACCAGCACACCGTCGGGATCGCGCACGGTTGCCATTGCGACAGGGCCGCGCGGGCCGGGGACCTCGACACGGTGGGGCTCGCCTCCGAGACCGAGCTCGGCGAGACGGCGGAGCGTCGCGTCGACATCGACGTACATCGACAAGAGGAAGAAACCCGTTACCGGTGGTGCAGGCTCGGGGCCGTGCTCCACTCCACCGTCGAACACCACCAGCTCGACGATCCCGGCATCGGGGCGTTCGGGCTCGCCCAGGAAGACCGAGTGCAGACGGTCGGACCGGGAGTCGAACAACACGCGCCACGGCCCGTCGAACTCGTGGTCCATCAACACCGCGAGCCCGAGCCCGTCGCGGTAGAAGCGCAGCGACTCCGCGAGATCGGCGGTGCAGAGCGCGCTGTGGTGCACGTGGGTCATCCGCGTCCTTCCGGCATCGACTCCATGGGGTCGATCGGACTGCGCAGCATGACGCCGCCGTCGGCCGCGACGACCTGACCGGTGACCCAGTCGAGGGCGGCGAGCGCGACGATCGCCTGCGCGACGTCGTCCGCGGTGCCGATGCGACCGAGCGCAGCGCGCGACGAGACCTTCTCGCGGTACCCGGGAAGCCGCGCGGTCGGGCCGAACATCGGCGTGTCGGTCGTGCCCGGTGCAACCGCATTGACGCGGATGCCGTGGGCTCCGAGCTCCGCGGCGGCGACGCGGACCAGTTGGTGCACCGCCGCCTTCGACGCGGCGTAGTGGCTCATCCAGCGATCGCTGAGGATGCCCGACACGGAACCGACCGCGACGATCGAGCCGGCTCGGTCGTGGGCGACCATCGCGCGGGCCGACTCGCGCAACGTGAGGAACACGCCGCGTACGTTCACCCGGTGCACGCGGTCCCAGTCGTCGACCGGCATGTCGAGCAGAGGCGCGGACGCGCCGACGCCGGCGGCGAGGACCGCAACTTCGGGTGGGCCGAGCTGGGCGACCACGTCGGCGATCGCGCCCGCAACCGTGAGCTCGTCGGTGACGTCGCAATGGACGGCGAGGTCGACCGCGTCGGCCGGTTCCTGCACGTCGAGCACCGCGACACGCGCACCCGCGCTGCGCAAGCGGGCGACGGTGGCCCGGCCGATGCCGCTCGCGCCACCGGTGACGAGGCCGACCGCGCCATTCAGCTCCATCACGGGAACGTACTCCACGCCGCAGGCCGTCTTGCCGCCCGTCACGGGGCCACGGGAACAGCGGGCCCTACTATCTGCGCCCGTGGGCGAAGCCGACGACTGGGTTGCGCGCGACGAAGCCGTCGTCTGGCACGGGTTCACCCAGATGTCGACCTACGGCGAGAACGCGCCGGTGGTCGTCGACCATGCGGAAGGTCACGAGGTCGTCGACGTCGACGGACGGCGGTACCTCGACGCGATCTCGTCCTTGTGGGTGACGACGCTCGGGCACCGCGTCCCTGAGCTCGACGACGCGTTGCGCGAACAGATCGAGCGCGGCGCGCACACGACAATGCTCGGCAACGGGAATCGTGTGGTCGTCGAGCTCGCGGAGGCACTCGCGCTCGTGGTGCCGGTGGAGCGACCGCATTTCCTGTTCGCCTCCGACGGTGCCAGCGCCGTGGAGCAGGCGCTCAAGATCGCGTTCCAGTACTGGGCGAACGTCGGTGTTGCCCCCCGCACGACGTGCCTGGGGTTTGGCGGCGCCTATCACGGCGACACGATCGGCGCGCTGTCGGTGGGGGCAGGCGGCTTCGGCACCGACTTGTTCGACCCGCTGCGCTTCCCGGTGTTGCGCGCGCCGGGGTTCGACGACCCCGAGTGGTCCGCCGTCGCCGCGAGCATGATCGAGCAGCACGCGTCGAAGCTCGCCGCGGTCATCGTCGAGCCGCTCGTACAGGGCGCCGCGGGCATGCACTGCGCGGACCCGGCCGGTCTTGCCCGCCTCGGCGCCGCGTGCCGCGCGCACGACGTGCTCCTGATCTGCGACGAGGTCGCGACGGGCTTCGGTCGCACCGGCACACTGTTCGCGTCCGAGCAATGCGATCTCCGCCCCGACCTGCTGTGCATGGGGAAGGGGATCACGGGCGGGTATCTCCCCATGTCGGCGACCGCCGCGTCGCACCGGGTGTTCGAGGCGTTCCTCGGGCCCGACCTGTCGGAGAAGACCCTCTACCACGGGCACTCCTACGGTGGGAACGCGCTCGCCGCCGCGGTGGCGCTGCGGCATCTCGAGCTGATCGGCGAGCGCGACGTGCTGGCCAACGTGCGGGTGCGGTCCGAGGAGTTGCGCGCCCTCCTGCACGACCGGGTCGCGCCGCTCGCCGGTGTGCGCGAAGTCCGGCTGTGCGGGTTGATGGGCGGTGTCGAGCTCGCGCCGCCCGCCGAAGGCCTGCGTTGGGGTCGGAAGGTGTGTGCCGGTGCGGTGGATCGTGGTGTGCTCCTGCGCCCACTCGGAGACGTCGTGGTGCTCATGCCGCCGCTCACGATCACGTCGAGCGAGCTCCACACGATCGTGGCCGCGCTCGCCGAGTCGATCCGCAACGTGATGGCCGGATGAGACGAGCGGCGCGGTGAGCGGGTCGAGCTGGCTCGAATGGGCCGGACGTGAGCTGTCCACCGTGCGCGACACGGGACGGCTCCGGGCGCCCCGCGACTTCGACGCCGCCGGGCCGGAAGGGAAGCTCGCTCCCGACGGCAGGCCCGCAGTCTCGTTCGCGTCGAACGACTACCTCGGGCTCACACAGCATCCCCGCGTCGTCGCCGCCGCGCACGCGGCACTCGACCGCTGGGGCGCGGGCGCCGGCTCGGCCCGGCTCATCGTCGGCTCGCGTCCGGTGCACAGCGAGCTCGAGTCGGCGCTGGCGCGATGGAAGGACATGCCGGCCGCCGCGCTGTTCCCCACGGGCTTCGCGACCAACCTCGGCGTGCTGACGACGTTCGCGGGTCCCGACGTGCTCGTGTGCTCCGACGAGCTCAACCACGCGTCGATCATCGATGGCTGCCGGCTCGCGCGTGCCGAGGTCGCCATCTACCGGCACTGCGACGTCGATCACGCGGCCGCGCTCCTCGACGGCGCGCGCGGCCGCCGCGCCGTCGTCGTCACCGACACGGTCTTCTCGATGGACGGCGACGTCGCGCCGCTCGACGATCTGCTCCGCCTCTGCCGCGACACCGGCGCGCTCCTCGTGATCGACGAGGCCCACGCCGTCCTCGGCCCGATTCCCGGTCCGCTCGTGCACGAGACACCGGTCGTTCGCATCGGCACGCTTTCGAAGACGCTCGGTGCGCTGGGTGGTTTCGTCGCCGGGCCCGCCGCGCTCGTCGACCTGGTCGTCAACCGGGCCCGGTCCTACATCTTCACGACTGCATCCACGCCCGCGGACGCGGCGGCCGCGCTGGCTGCGCTCGAGGTGCTCGGTTCAGCGGAAGGCGATGCGCTCGTCGAGCGGGTGCGGCGCCATGTCGACCGGGTGCGACGCGGACACCCCTCGCCCATCGTCCCCGTGCTGTGCGGTGAGGAGTCCGCTGCTCTGGACGCGGCGGCGGCACTGCTGGAACGCGGGCTCCTCGTTCCCGCGATCCGACCGCCCACCGTCGCTCCCGGCAGCTCGCGCCTGCGGATCGCGTTGTCGGCTGCACACACCGACGACCAGGTCGACCGCCTCGTCGCCGCGCTCGCCGAGCTGGGGCTGTCGTGACAGCCGGAAGCGCCCGGCGCGCCGGACGCGACTGCGGGGCGCTGGTGTTCGTCACCGCCACGGGAACCGAGATCGGCAAGACGTGGTGGGCCGGCGCCGTCGCGCGTGAGCTGCGGGCCCGCGGGTGCACGGTGGTGGCCCGCAAACCGGCCCAGTCGTTCGGGCCCGACGACGCCGTCACCGATGCCGGCGAGCTCGCGGCCGCAACGGGCGACGCTGCGGGCGACGTCTGCCCCGCCCACCGCCGCTATCCGGTGCCGCTCGCGCCGCCGATGGCAGCCGAGGTGCTCGGCTGCGAGCACTTCACGATCGCCGACCTCGACGAGGAGACGCGCTGGCCCGGGGCCGTCGACGTCGCCCTCGTCGAAGGCGCGGGGGGTCCCCGCTCGCCCCTGGCGTTCGACGGTGACAACGTCGACTACGCGCGCCGACTGCATCCGAACGTCGTGTTGCTCGTGGCCGACGCCGGCCTCGGCACGATCAACTCGGTGCGGTGCTGCGGCGCGGCGCTGGCGCCGCTGCCGGTCGTCGTCGCGCTGAACCGTTTCGACCGTTCCGACGACCTCCACGTGCGCAATCTGCAGTGGCTGTCGGAGCGTGACGGCTTCGACGTCGTGACGGACCCCGTCGAGTTGGCCGAGCGGCTCGCGTCCCGACGTCAGCCCAGGGCGCCGGCGAGCAGGTCGACCTGATCGAGCGAGGGCGAGCACGGGAAGAGCACGAGCTCGTCGCAGCCGGCAGCCGTGAACGCGTCGACCGCGGCGCGCACCGCGTCCACACCGACGAGCGCGGTGCTCGCGATCCGCTCGGCCACCGGCCCCAGAAAGCCGTAGTAGTGCTGCAAGTACGCGTCCGCGGCGGCGCGGGCGTCGTCGCCGAGCGAGTAGTACGCGAGCGAACGAAGCCGTGGACGGTCAGGGTGGCCGGCCGCGCTCCACGCTTCGAGCACCCGTGTCGCGACGGTGCGGAAGGCTTCGACGCCGCCACCACCAGCCATCCATCCCGCGCGGTGCTCGACGACACGCCGGATCGCGGCGCCGCTCGTGCCGCCGATGACGAGCTCGGGGCCACCCTCGCGCGCGGCCGCGGGGCCGATCGCGGACTGTCCCGTCCACACGTCGTGGATGACGCGCAGTTGCTCGTCGAAGATGCTGCCTCGTCGCGCGATGTCGATACCGCTCGCCGCGTAGTCGTCCGCGCGTCCGCCTACCGCGAGGCCGAGCACGAGCCGGCCGTTGCTCAGCCGGTCGAGGGTCGCGGTCTCCTTGGCGAACAGCGCCGCGTTGCAACGAAGCGGAGCGAGGAGGATCGACGTCATCACGTTGATGCGTTCGGTGACCGCGGCCGCGCCCGCGAGCGCGACGAGCGGCTCCCAGTTGTGGTACACGAGCCGGTCGATCGTGCCGAGGCTCGAGAACTGCGCTGCTTCGGCCCGGCGGGCCCACTCGAGCACGGTGGCTCGGTCGACGTCGTCGTGGGTGGTGGGAAGGCCGATGCCGATATCCATTCCCGCAGCGTGTTGGCGCGGAGCCGTCCAGGCAAGCTCGTGAACGGGCCATGATGGATTCGTGACCGATGCCCGGCCCCTCACCGTCGGCGTTCCCCGCGAGGTCAAGCCCGGTGAGCACCGGGTCGCGATCACGCCCGACGGTGTGCACGAGCTCGCCGGCCACGGCGCACCGGTGCTCGTGGAGCGGGGCGCCGGGCTCGACTCCGCGTTCACCGACGAGGAGTACGCGCAGGCGGGCGCGGAGCTGGTCGCCGACGCCGAATCCGTGTGGGCGCGCGCCGGCCTCGTGCTGAAGGTCAAGGAGCCGCAACCCGAGGAGCTCGACCTGTTGCGGCCCGGCCTCGTGCTGTTCACATACCTGCACCTCGCCGCGTACCGCGACGTGGCCGAGGCCCTCCTGGCGCGGCGCGTCGTGGGCATCGCGTACGAGACGGTGCAGGAGCCGTCGGGTGCCTTACCGCTTCTCGCGCCGATGAGCGAGATCGCGGGCCGCATGTCGCCGCAAGTGGGCGCCCATTTCCTCGAGCGCCAGCAAGGCGGCCGCGGCGTGCTGCTCGGCGGCGCGCCAGGTGTGCGGCCGGCCCGCGTGGTGGTGCTCGGCGCCGGCAACGTCGGCTTGAACGCGGCGTGGATCGCGCAGGGCATGGAGGCCGAGGTCACGCTGCTCGACAAGAACGTCGACCGGTTGCGGTGGGTCGACCAGATCCACCGCGGCCGCATCCTGACCTTGCACAGCAACGCGGCATCGGTGCAACGCGCGGCGGTCGAGGCCGACCTGCTCATCGGGGCCGTGCTCGTGCCCGGCGGACGCGCGCCGGTGCTCGTGCGCGAGCAGACCGTCGCCGCGATGGCGCCGGGGTCGGTGATCGTCGACACCGCGATCGACCAGGGGGGCTCGGTGGAGACCAGCCGCGAGACCACCCACGCGGATCCGGTGTACGAGCGCCACGGCGTGCTCCACTACGCCGTGGGCAACATTCCGGGCGCCGTTCCGCGCACGTCGACGTACGCGTTGACCAACGCGACGCTGCCCTACGCGGTCGAGCTCGCGATCCAGGGGCCGGCGGCGGCCCGCTCCGACCCCGCGCTCGCCCACGGCGTGAACACGGCCGCCGGGCAGGTGACGAACCCCGCGGTGGCCGAGGCGCTCGGGCGCCGGGCGGTGCCGCTCGAGCAGGCACTTCCCGAGTCGGGCCTGCCCGCGGCCTGACGCCGGGCATCGTCACACACCGCAGAAAGGGTCAATCGGCTCATTCCGCAATTTCTCCCCCATCGTTACCATCACGCCCATCTGACGGCGCGAAAGGTACGACGGTGGCGATTCTCGACTTCGCGGACGTGCTCGAGCGGGCCCGCGAGGGCGACGAACGGGCGCACGACGTGCTCTACCGGGCGTACGCGCCGGGCGTGCTCCGCTACGCCCGCTCCTACGGTGCGGCCGACCCGGAGAACATCACCGGAGAGGTGTTCGTCGCGGTGTTGCGCGGCCTGCCCCGTTTCACCGGCGGCGAGACCGCGTTCCGGTCGTGGTTGTTCACGCTGGTGCACCACCGTCTCGTGGACGAGCGCCGGCGCCGGGCCCGCCGGCCCGAGCACGTGACCGACCCGGTCCTCCTCGCGAGCCGGGGCACCACCCCGACCGTCGACAACGAGATCGACGCACTGGACCCGGTCGTGTCCGCACGGCTGCAGGCCGCGCTCGGCCGTCTGACCGCCGACCAGCGCAGGGTGTTGGTGCTGCGGATCATCGCCGACATGCCGGTCGACGCGGTGGCCGGTGCAGTGGGCAAGGGCTCGGGCGCCGTGAAGATGCTGCAACGGCGCGGGCTCGACGCGCTGGCGCGGGACCTGACGATCGAAGCGGTCAGTTAGGCGCCTTCTTCAGCCGTCAGTTCGTCAGTTCGTCAGTCAGTCGAGCGCGTCGTCGGCCGCCCCCGCGGCCGCCGAACGGCCGGCCGCCTGCAGGGCCGCGAAGACCTCTTCGCGATGCACCTGCACTTCGCGTGGCGCGCGGATGCCGAGACGGACCTGGTCACCGCGTACCTCGAGCACCGTCACCATGATGTCGTGGCCGATCATGATGCTCTGGTTCGCGCGTCGCGTGAGCACGAGCACCTGCGTCCTCCGTGATCGCGGTCCCTGGCCCGCAGGGAGCTTACGACCGCGCCATCGAGACGGCCGTGATGGTCACGAACGGGAGGCGCGTCCGCCCGTCGAGGGCTCGAGAAATTCGACGAGCGAGCGCGGGATCATCTGTTGCGCCCGCGTCATCGCGACCTCGAACGCGACGAGGCGCGCCTCGAGCCGCAGCCCGACCTTCACGACGTGGTCGTCGTGGTCGAGCACCGGATTCGCCGTCTCGCCCATCTATCCCGCCTCGTTCACGAGATCGACGTGACCCTCGAGCGCCGCGAGTGCCCGCAGCGCGAGGCGGGTGTCGTCGTGACCGCGCTCGAGCGCGGCCCGACTCGCGTCCGCGATCGCGCCGACGTCCCGGGTGAGCACCAGGAGCGCGGTGCGGTGTTCCGCGAAGATGCCGCACCACGGTGCCCGCGCTGCCGCCGCGACGTCCTCGAGGGTCGCCCCGTGGCAGATGCCGAGGTCCAATGCAACCGCCTCCAGCACCGAGGCCCGCTGGAGCTCGACCTCCTTGATCTCGGCGAGCACGATCTCGATCTCGTGCGCGGCGTGCGCGAGCCAGCGCGTCCGGCCCGTGGCCAGGATCATCTCCTGCTCGTCGAGCTTGAACAGCAACAGCTCGAGCAGCCGGCGTTGCCTCCACAGCAGGGTCGACAGGTCGGCGAGGTTCATGTGCGGCACCCGGGTCGCTTCATCCCCACTTCAATCGGCCGAAACGCCGCTCCATGAAGGCCCACTGACCGTTTTCACGGGAGGAGCGAGCGCCCGCGTAGGAGGCGCCATCCCCCGACGAACCGCGCTGTTGGCGCGGGAGCGGCGAGCGCCCGCGGGCCGGGTATCCCGGCCCGCAGCGAGTGCGACCAGACGAATCAGCTAACCGAGAAGACCGAGGGCTACCGCGCGGCCGAGCGCTTCGTTGCGGTTCTTCGCGCCGAGCTTGGCGTAGATGTGGGCGAGGTGCGTCTTGACCGTCGGCAGCGAGACGTAGAGCGACGACGCGATCTCTCGGTTGGAATTGCCCTCCGCGAGCAACGCGAGCACTTCGCGCTCCCGCACGGTGAGCGACGACTCGTCAACGTCGTCGTTCACCGGTCCCATGGCGCCGACGAGTGTCGACAGCAACGCGGGCGCCACGACGCGCTCGCCCTTCATCACCCGCTCGACCGACAACGCGAGCTCCTCGGTGGGAAGGCTGCGCACCACGAGGCCGTTGGCGTCGTAACTCAGGAGCGCGCCGAGCTCGTCGCGATGCGTCCGGGGCACGAGCACGAGCACCCGGGGCGGATACGGCTGCTGTTTGCACCGCTTGACGATCTCCGCGAGCGGCAGATCGGGGAACGAACCGAGTACCACGAGGTCCGCGCGCGTCTCCTCTGCCAGGCGCGGCACCGGCCGGCCGAGCGAGCTCTCGGCCGCGACGTCGAAGCCCAACGGCTCGAGAACGGCGCTGATGCCCAGCCGCACCAGCGCAACGTCGTCGGCGACGACGGCGCGGTGCTCGCGCTCGGAGGACATTGGCGCGAATCGTAGTGGCGCCCATGAACGGCCTCGTTCCATTGCACGCGACGCGCGCCGACACACGTCATCCACTCACGGCGACACGACCTCCGCGCACGAGCGCGCCGCGACGAGAACGCGTTCCGGATCGCCACGCGTTCCGGATCGCGAAGTCGTCGATCCCGTGCGCACACCCCGCACCGGTCGGCTCTGACGCGGTGTGCAAGGTCGCCAGGGCTCGTCGAGCGCCGGCGAAGCGGCGACGCGAGCGCCGGCCGCGCATCGCCCCAGAGCGACCACGGGGCGCGCTCGTCTCGGCTCGCCACGAACCGGGTTTCGAAAACGACGGGTCGCCTGCTCACCGGGCCGCCGCACCGGGACCTCGGCCGGCTCGGAAGCGGTCCTGGTGACAGGGGGATCGCGCCGCCGGGTCCGGGGTCCGGGGTCGGCGGGGTGGCGGGGTCGCGGGGTCGCGGGGTCATCCTTTGGGATGAGACGTCCCGGTACGAATCATCCTGCCGGTCGATCGAGAAACACGGTGCGTGTCGCCGACACCACTCTACGTGCAGACCTCCACGACCACCCAGCGTCAGTCCCCGGCGTCCGGCCCGGCCCCCGCTCCGGCGGGCGACACCGTCACCACTCTGCCACTGCGGCCCACCGATCCCGGTGGTCCGCCCGAGCCCGGCGGCGCGAGCGTGCCGCTCAAGGGGCAGCGCCGGGCCGTCGGCGTCGACGAGGACACCCTCGTCCGCGAGCACTTGCCACTGATCCAGTACGCGGTGGCCGAGCTGGTGCACCGGATCCCGGGCCACGTGAACCGCAACGACCTCGTGTCGGCGGGCATGCTCGGCCTCACCCAGGCCGCCCGGACGTACGACCCGGCGCGCGGGATCGCCTTCGACCGCTTCGCCTCCACCCGAATCCGCGGGGCGCTGCTCGACGAGCTGCGCGGTCGCGACTGGGCCAGCCGGTCGGTGCGGGCCCGGGCTCGCAAGATGCAGATGGTCACCCACGAGCTCACCACCCGGCTCGGCCGCACGCCGACCTCGGCCGAGATCGCGCAGGCCATGGGCATCGACGCCGCCGCGGCCCGCAAGCTCGCGGAAGACGTGCACCGGGCGACCGTCCTCAACTACGAGTCGCTCGCGGCGGAGGGAACCGCGGAGCTCGTCCTCGTCGACGAAGGCGAGAACCCCGAAGAGGCCATGGTGTCTCGTGAGCGGCGCGCCTACCTGACCGACGCGGTCGCCGCGCTGCCCGAGCGCTTGCGCCGCGTGATCGTGGGCTACTTCTTCGAGGAGCGCTCGATGCAACAGATCGCGGACGAGCTCGGCGTGAGCGAGTCGCGAGTGTCGCAGATGCGCGCCGAGGCTCTGCTGCTGATGAAGGACGGCATCACCGCGCAGCTGGAACCCGAAGCACTTCCCGCAGAGACGCGCCCGAACGGTCGCGTGGCGAAGCGGAAGGCCGCGTACTTCGCGCAGGTGGCGGCGGGCTCGACCTCGCGCCAGCGTCTCGA
>JAMXLJ010000025.1 GCA_024281095.1 Acidimicrobiia bacterium
TCGGCATGTCCGCGAGGAACAGTGCCATCACACCGTCGCCGACATACTTGTCGATGATGGCGTCGTGCGCCATCAACGCGTCCGCGGCCAGACGATAGAACTCCGCGCAGCCAGCCGCGACCTGCTCAGGCGTTCTGTCGCCCGACCATGCAGTGAAGCCGCGCAGGTCCGCGAAGAACACCCCGACTTGGCGGTGGTGACCACCTTCAGGTACCGATTCGAAGCACGCGTACCAACACGCACGCATCATGCCCACCCGGTGCTCGCTATGCGAGCGGCTGTCCCTCCCAAGTGCTCGGAGCGACAGACCAGTAGGGACGTCTCACAGGTACGGGGTAGATGCCATGCGACTCCCTCGTCCACGCACCACGGAGGAGGAGATGCTCGCCACCATGCTGGTGGCCGAACTCGCCTTTGCGATCAACTCGTTGGTCGCATTCGCGTGTCCGGCCCGGCGCAGCGTCGGGTGTCGACACTGCGGACGGCCGTCGCGTTCCATGTCGGCCTGTCGTGGTTCGTCAGGATCGTTGCACCACCTCGGCGACATGGCCTTCCGGGTCGCCGATGAACCCGACGAGCTTTACGCCGGCCAGCTGGGGATCGTGCGGTTCGGCGAGAACGTCGGCGACGGCGTAGCGGGGCACGTACTCAGTCATACCCGTGCCGTTGCGACACAACGCGAGGTGCGCCCGGCCGCCCGTTGGCCGAGGCCCCACAACCCTCGGCCTTGGGCGGTTACCCACTCGACTCTGTCGACCCTGCGTGCGACGTTGCGATGACCTGCTCGCCATTGCCGCGTTCCAGCAACGCGACGCCATCATGTTCGACTCTGGTCCGCCCTCGCTGGAGTAGTGGCGGCTGTCGCAGGCGGCCGGGTTCGGTCATAGGCTGCGGCCGTGGCCGACGACCTCGCGGTCCAACTGGTGGACGGGCTCAACGCCACCTACGGCGTGCACCCGGGGCACAGGGCCGCGCACGCCAAGGGCGTGCTCTGCTCCGGAACGTTCACGCCGACACCGGCCGCAGCCGCGTTGAGCCGCGCACCACATCTCGCGGGGCCTGCAGTCCGGACGCACGTGCGGTTCTCGAACGGGAGCGGCAACCCGGATGTCGCCGACGCCGTGCGCGATGCACGCGGCATGGCGATCAAGATGTACCTCGACGGCGGCGCGACGACCGACATCGTTGCGTTGTCGATTCCGGTCTTCTTCAGCCGGACGCCTGCGGATCTCGTCGCGTTCAACGCCGCGCGCCGTCCCGACCCGGCCACTGGCGGACCGGATATGGCCAGGGTCGGCGCGTTCCTCGCCGAGCACCCGGAAACCGTGCCCGCAGTGACCGCGGCGGTCACGCATCCGATCCCGGCGAGCTACGCGACGCTCGAGTACCACGCGTTGCACACGTTCGGTTTCGTCGACGACGCGGACCGCCTTCGCTACGCTCGGTATCACCTGCGCCCTACCGCCGGGCCGGCGTACCTCAGCGACGCGGACGCGGCCGGGTGCGCGCCGAACTACCTCGCCGAGGAGCTCGCGGAACGACTCGGGCGCGGCCCGGTGGGCTTCGGCCTTGAGCTCGTGCTCGCCAGCCCCGGCGACCCGATCGACGATCCGACCGCGCAGTGGCCCGACGGCCGGGAACGCGTCGTGATCGGCCGCGTGGACGTCGTCGCGCTCGCGCACGACCGCGAGGTCGGCGACGACGTGCTCGTGTTCGACCCGACCCGCGTGCCTGACGGGATCACACTCAGCAACGACGCGATCCTCCGCGCGCGTCCCGAGGCGTACTCCGTATCGGTCGCGCGTCGAACCTCGACGGCCCCGACCGTTTGACCTCCGATCCGGATCGGGCGGCGGGCCGCCATCGCCCCGTCGACCGGGATCAAGTTCCGGGACCGCCGCGCCGCCCGGACAGTACGATCGCCGCGTGGCTGAGCCCGCGTCCGCCCGACCTGCGGTCACGCTGCGGACGTTCGCACCAATCTTCCCTGTCAGCGACCTTGCCACGTCGCTGGCGTATTACGCGCGCCTCGGGTTCGCGACGAGCGAGTACACGGGCGACAGCGCGGCCGGTGGGTACGGTTTCGCCCGCCGCGACGGCGTCGAGCTCCAACTCGGCACCGTCCCCGCCGGTCGAACGACGTCGCCAACGACCGCCTACCTGTACGTGGATGATGCCGACGCGCTCGCGGCCGAGTGGCGCGAGACCGGCGCGGACGTCCGAGCGCCCGAGGACACGCCGTGGGGTCAGCGCGAAGGCGTGGTGATCGACCCGGACGCCAACATCATTCGCTTCGGCTCACCGCTCTGAAGCCGACGCGACAGGGACATCACAGCGGTGGAGCCGTCGGCCGTCATGCGTCGCGACCGCGCTTCGCACCGAGGCGCGTGGGCAATGGACGTAGGGTCCAATGTCTCACCGCATGGGCTTGAGGTTGGTGACCGGGACCTCACATGTGCGTTGACGACTTGACGATGGCGGCGTAACAGCAGCAGCATCCGGTGATGAAGCGTCGGTTGCTGCTCGCGGTGGGTGTTGTCGCAATACTCGCAGCCGGATGCGACTGGCCGAACGTCGTCCCGCCCGGCGCGGCGCCGTTGCGGTACCGGGACCCGATCTTCAACGCGGTCACGGTGACGTCCAACGTGACGTACGGCAGCGCGGTGAATCTGGAGAACCAGACGGTCACCTTGCATCTCGACGTGTACCAGCCGGCAGGCGACACGGTCAGTCTTCGGCCGGCGATCGTGTGGGTTCACGGCGGCTCGTTCTGCTGCGGCGATAAGACCTCGCCCGAGCTCGTCGACGAGGCGACGACATTCTCCAAGGAGGGCTACCTCAACGTCTCGATCAACTATCGGCTCGAGTCGCCGGGCTGCTCAGGGTCATTCTCAAATTGCGTCGCCGCGATTCAGGAGGCCGCGGCTGATGCGCAGACCGCGGTGCGCTTCCTTCGAACGAACGCAGCAACCTACGGCATCGACCCGGACCGCATCGCGATCGGCGGCTCGTCCGCGGGTGCGATCACCGCGCTGAACGTGGGCTACTCATCTTCCGAGGATCCATCCGCGCGGGTGCGAGCCGCGGTCTCGCTGTCGGGTGCGCAACTCGTCGTCGGCACGATCTCGCCGGGCGACGCTCCGGCCATCGACTTTCACTGCACGACCGACCCACTCGTGGCGTATCAGTGGGCGGTTACCACGATCAACACGGCACGAGCTCAGGGTCTGGATGCGTTCCTCGAGTCGTGGAACGAGACGTGTCATGTGCCCTATTCCGAGCACCGGCAACAGATCCTCGATCAATCTCGGAACTTCTTGTGGTGGGAGATGGACCTTGCCCACGCCGCAACCTAACGACCCCACCGGGTAGCCGACATAGCGAGCAGCACGCCGCTGCCTGGCAACGCGTGCCGATGGGACAGCTTGCCGATCCTGGGCGTGTTGGGACGATCCGCTGCAACGCTGCAATGTCCATGCCGGTCGACATCACCGGGGCAAGCTGCCACATTCGGATCGACCGTTCGTCGTAAAACCGGCTGCCCCGCGTGTCCCTGCGGGGCATACCCGTTTCCGCACTGGCCCGCCAGCGGCAGGTGTACCTGGCCCGACCCGTATGTCGGTCGTGCGATCAGGGCTGAGGAGTATCAGGGGAACGCGGGCCGAACGTGGATCTCTGCCTGGCGCAGAAGTACTGGCCTCGTGCGCTGGCGAGCGTGACTGACGGCGCTCTCAGGGAGACCGCGTCGATAGAGGCGCTGGCAGGGACTCCGTACCCGTGCGCGCACGCTCCAAGCCTTCGAGAGTGGGCGACGTGCCGCCGCCGGGCCGATGCCGAGACCGTGACGCGGTTTCACCGCTCGAGCGACAGGCTGGTCTGAACAGGCAAGGTTCTGTGCTGAAAGAGCGATGTGCAAGGCTCTCGGAGCCTATTTCCGCTGGTCGTGGGCGTTGAGGGTCTCGATCCCCCGACCTCCTCCTTGTAAGGGAGGCGCTCTTCCAACTGAGCTAAACGCCCGAGCGCGATCACGTTAGTGGTGCCGCGCGCCGCCGCGACTCGACGCGTCGGGCCCGTGCGATTGACCGCCGGCGGGCCGGGGCTCGTAGGTGGAGCGACGGGGGGACGCGCCCCACGACGTCGACGTCACCCCGGCCCGCCTTGGCGGTTGATCCGGGTGCCGCGTCACGCGATCTGCGGCACGGGCAACTCGGTTGGCTCGGGACGGACCTTCGGCGGCCGGCCCCGTTTCCGCTTCTGCGCGAGGACCTTCCCGTTGGCGAGCAGCTCCCCGCCCCAGACGCCCCAGGGCTCACGCCGAGCCAGCGCCGCGTCGAGGCATTCCTCGCGCACGGGGCAGGCCCGGCAGAACTGCTTCGCCGCGGCGATGTCGTCGAGCTGCTCGGAGAAGAACAGCTCCACCAACGACGCGGCACCGTCGCGGCACAAGGCATCGGCCCGCCACGGTTCCTCGGTTGTGATCAAGTCCAGGGCGAACATCGCCTCTGCTCCTGTCGGTCGGTTCGGTGCTCGGTGTTCCTGTGCCTTGGAGTTCCTTGCTTCGGGTCAGGGCGGCGATTTCGGGCAAACAAAAAGGCCGCCGGGTTGTCCCGACGGCCTCGGTGGGTTGCTGTAGCGGGAGCGCTACGGCGAGTCGACCCGGGACCGTCGGGACGGGTGGTGCTTCGGGTCGGTCGTGACGCCGAGAATCGGCAGCGCCGACCACGAAGCCGAGGGCATACGGCACGCGGCGAACGGCCGGACGCGCGCGCCACCCGCGGCGGCCATGTTCTGGCGCTGTGCCGCAGGTGCCGTCATTGCGGTGATCCCTCCGTCTCGTTCCGTCTGGGGCGCGCCGTCTCGGACGCGGACTGTTGCTCGGCCCAAAAAGGCCGTGGACAGAGGCAACCAGAGCCCACCCATGGGTGTCAACCGAATATTCGGCGCCTCCCCACCCGCAGCGCTGGTCAGGCGTCGAATCCGCAGTTTGAAGGCCCCCGGAGCTCGGAACGCTGTAGGTGAGGACTCGGGCCGAGGTCGGCGGCCCACTGCGCGCGGCGGCGGAGAGCCTGTGATGCCAGACGAAGGGGGGAGAGGCACGGAGTTTTCGCGCGCTCCGGGCGTCCACCGGCTCGGGTACCGGCCGGCCCTCGACGGCATCCGCGCCCTGGCGGTGCTCGCGGTCATCGCCTACCACTACGACTACAGCTGGGCGAAGGGCGGCTTCCTCGGCGTCGACGCCTTCTTCGTCCTGTCGGGCTTCCTGATCACCACACTCCTCGTGCTGGAGTTCCGCGAGCACGAGACCATCCGCCTCGTCGCCTTCTGGGGCCGCCGGGCGCGGCGCCTCCTTCCGGCGCTGTTCCTCGTCCTGCTCTTCGTCGCGCTCTACACCCGACACGATGTCGCGCCCTGGCAGCGGCCGGTGTTTCGCAACGACGGGCTCGCGAGCCTCTTCTACGTCGCCAACTGGCGGTTCATCTTCACGAAGCAGTCGTACTTCGAGCTGTTCACCGGCGCTTCACCACTGCGGCACATGTGGTCCCTCGCGATCGAGGAGCAGTTCTATCTGATCTGGCCGCTCGTGGTGCTGCTCTGCGTGCAACTCGGCCGCGGTTCACTTCGGTTGCTCACGACGGTGTGCGTGACCGGAGCCTTGGCCTCGATTGCGGTGATGGCCGCCACGTACAACGCCGGCGATCCCACACGCGCCTACTTCGGCACTGATGCGCGAGCCCACAGCCTTCTCGTCGGCGCGCTCCTGTCGATCGTCCTCCTGGTGCGCGCGCCGCGCCCGCGATCCCGGCGGGTCGTTCAGCCACTCGGGATCATTGCCGCGGCGGCGATCGTCGTGTCATGGACGCTCGTATCCGGTTCGTCGCGGGGCTACTACCACGGCGGCTCGGCCGTCTACGCGCTCGCGGTCGCGGCAGTGATCGCGGCAACGCTGCAAGGCGGTGTGTTGGGCCGCGCCCTTGCCGCGCAACCGCTCGTGTGGATCGGTCGCATCTCGTACGGGCTGTATCTGTGGCACTGGCCGATCAATGTCTGGCTCACACCGACACGGGCGGGAGCGCACGGCGATGCGCTGAACCTGTCCCGGCTCGGCGCGACATTCGCAGCGGCAACCGTCTCGTACTACGTCGTCGAGCGACCCGTCCGGATGCGGCGCTTCAGCTTCCCGGGCCGGCCCGCCGTCGCCGCCGCAGCTGCCGCGGGTGTCGCGTTCGCCATGGCCACGGCAGCCGCAGGAGCGGGCGCCGTGCAGGCGCCCCGATATATGTGGGTCTTCGGTCAGCCGACCGCCTGCGGCGGGCCGTCCCGAGCGGAGCACAACGAAGCAGTCGCGGCGGCGCAACACATCGGCACTCCCGCCAAACCGTTGGCACGTCGTGTCCTGCTCGTCGGCGACTCACTCGCGTGCAGCCTGTTCCCGGGCATGTCGGTGATGGGACAACTCGCGGGCACAACCGTCGACCAAGGCGTCGTGACGGGTTGTGGGGTCGTGAGCGAAGCGACTGTCGACACCAACGGCGAGAGGAGCATGGCGACCACCGAGGTGTGCCACGACCTCGTCCAACATACCGAAGACCGTGCGCTGGCCCGCTCGCGCCCGGACGTCGTCGTCTGGTTCAGCGAGTGGGAGCGATTCAACATGAAGGTGGGTGGAAGCGTCGTGACGGCGGGAACACCCAACGCCGACACGTTGCTGCGGTCACGCATGGATGCGGCGTTCGCACGTCTCACGGCCGGGGGGGCCCATCTCGTGATCCTGACGGTGCCGTCGTTCACCGAGGGCACCGCGCTCGGGATCCAGACGACCCCCAACCCGACCCGCGACGCCGCCATCCTCCACTTGAACCGCCTGCTCCGGCGCTTCGCCGTGGCCCATCCCGGCCAGATCTCCGTCGTCGACCTCGCCCGTCACGTCTGTCCGACCTTGTCGCCATGCACACCCGACGTCGACGGGCGCCGACCGCGCCCGGACGGGGCGCACTTCTCCCCCGCCGGTTCGGCGTGGGCGAGCAAGTGGGTCTTCGAACAGCTGGCCGCGTGCCTGAAGCGCTGAGACCGCGCACTGGTCGGCGGGCGCTTGTCGTCGCGTCGTAGCCTGCCGCGATGCAGATCACCGCATCGACCGACCTCTCCACGCTCGTCGACCTGCTGACGCGACAACGCGATCAGAACCTGCACGACTGCGCGCAGGTCTACGTCTCGGTGGATGGCAACGTCCTCCTCGACGCGGTGATCGGCGAGACCCGGCCCGGGCGGCCCCTGCGTGACGACGATCTCATGCTGTGGTACTCGTCGAGCAAGCCGGTGACGACCGTCGCGGTCATGCAGCAGTGGGAGCGCGGCAATCTCGCGCTCGACGATCCGATCTCGCGCTTCGTCGAAGGGTGGGGCGCCGGCAAGGAACGCTGCACCGTCCGGCACGTGCTCACGCACACCGGCGGCTTCCCGCTGTTGCGCGGCGGCGAGACCTTCGACCAGGACATCGCCTACGACGAAGCAGTCGCGCGCATCGCCGCGCACCCGGCCGAATGGGAGCCCGGCACCGCGGCGGGCTACCACGCGGCGAGCGGGTGGAAGATCCTCGGTGCCGTCGTGGCCGCCGTCGATGGCCGCCCGATCCAGCAGTACGTGCGCGACGAGATCTTCGAACCACTCGGCATGGACCACTGCCGGCTCGGGATCCCGGTCGACGAGCAGCAGGAGCTGGGTGAGCGGGTCGTCCCCGTCGCATGGAAAGGACACGGCCTCATCCGTACGGTCGACGGGGCGTTGCAGATGGTGCCGTACCGGATCGACCGGATCCACAACGAGCCGTGGCACATCGCCAAGGTCGAACCGGGCGGCGGTATCCGCGGCCCGGCGCGCGAGCTCGGCCGGTTCTACGAGTCGCTGCTCGGGTTCGGGCCGCCGATCCTCGACAATCGCACGATCGAGGCGATGATCGCTGTCCATCGGCGGGGCCTGAAGGACGTCACGTTCGGCCTGTCGTTGCCGTGGGGTCTCGGTGTGCAACGTGCGTTCACCGGCGGCCCGAGCCGCCGCGCGTTCGGCCACAACGGCATGGCGTCATCGCGCGGGCTCGCCGACCCCGAGATCGGGCTGGTGATGGTGATCGTCTGCAATGGACTTCCCGGCTACCTGGAGAACGAACAGCGGTTCCTCGAGCTCACCGACGCGACCTACCGCGCGCTCGGAGACGACGTCGCGCGCGTACGACAAGAGGTGCGTCCGATCGCGGGCGGCCTCTTCAGCAGCTGACGCCGGTTGCCCATCCTTTCAGTTGGGACAATTCGTTGGCCTGTGAGCAGCAAACCGTCCCAACTGCGGGAGGAGGGTCAGCGGCCGGATGCGCGCGCGATGTCGAGGAGCTGCCCGTGCACCTCGGGCGACGCGGCCAGGATGTCGCCGGAGTCGATCCAGCTCGCGTCGTCGCCGCGCCAGTCGGTGACGACCCCGCCCGCTTCGCGCACGAGCAGCGCGCCGGCGGCGACGTCCCACGGGCCGAGGCCGAGCTCGAAGTAGCCCTCGAACGTGGCCGACGCCGTCCACGCGAGGTCGAGGCTCGCCGCCCCGGCGCGGCGCAGGTCCTCGAAGCGTGCGATCGCGTCGTCGAACGCACGGAGATACGTCGGCAACCATTCCTTGTGCCGGAAGGGAAACCCGGTCGCGCAGATCGCCTGTTCCGGGTTACGGCGGCTGACCTCGAGCCGCTCCTTGCCGCGGAACGCGCCGCGATCGCGCACGGCGACGTAGGTGTCGCCGAGGAACGGCGCGTGCACCACACCGACGACGGGGCGGCCCGCCTCCACGAGCGCGACGGACACACCGACCGCGGGGAACCGGTGCAGGAAGTTGCTCGTGCCGTCGAGCGGGTCCACCAGCCAGCCGACGTCACTGCGACGCCCGTTCCCGGGTGTGCGGGCGTCGGCCCATGCCTGCGCGCCCTCGCCTTCCTCGCCGAAGAACGGGATGCCGGGCGCGGCGGCCTCGAGCACGTCGCGAATGGCGCGCTCGCTGGCGAGATCGGCCTCGGTCACCCAGTCGCCGGGGCCCTTGCCGTGCACGTCGCGCGCGGTACCGAAGCGTTCGGAGACGACGAGCCCGCCTGCGCACGCGGCCGCGAACGCAGCATCCGACAGCGCGTCGAGATCCATCACCCGCGTCCGGTCACGCGCCCGCCGAGTTCAGCAGGGCGCGGAACAGATCGTCGGTGGAACCGGCGACGAGCTGACGGCGAGCGTCGAACTCGAACACGTCGAGCGGCATCCGGTGCGCGTCCTGCACCTGTGCGCCCGCTTCGCGGCACGCGAGCACGCCGGCGAGGTAGTCCCACGGCGCGTGGTACCGGCCCGCGTCGACGTAGCCATCGAACGCACCGGTCGCGACGTCGCACAGGGCGAGCGCGGCCGAACCCATGGCACGGAACTGTCGCCACGGCAGCACGCGCGGCGGCAGGCTCGAGATCGCGATCACTGCGTCCTCCAGCCTGCGCACCGACGACGCATGGATCGGGCGGCCGTCGCGCCACGCGCCCTTCCCGCGCACCGAGGTGATCGCGCACCCGGTGGCCTGGTTCACGACGAGACCGGCCGACGCACCCTCGCGGTCCATCGCACACAGTGACGTCGCCCAGTACGGCAACCCGCGCGAGCAATTCGTCGAGCCATCGACTGGGTCGAGCACCACCGTGATCCCCGCATCGTGACGACCGGTGAGCGCCGACTCCTCGCTCATCACCGCGACCGGGGCCTTCGTGAGCACCTCGAGTGCCGCGGCGTCGGCGACGAGGTCGAGCGCGTACTGGCCGGGCCGGTCGGTGCGCGCTCGCAGCTCGTCGGGCGGGATTCGACCGACAGCCAACCGCACGGCCTCGGCGGTCCGCTCGAAGAGGTCGAGCAGGTCGTCGGGCGTCATCGGGGCAAAGTCTGGCAGATCACCGGCGGGTCCCTGCTATCCCGCGCCTCCACAGCAAAGATGAGAGCGAAATCACGCACGAGCGGGGAGGTACCGGCCATGTGGAAGGACTTCAAGGAGTTCGTCTTGCGGGGCAACGTCGTGGATCTCGCGGTGGCGGTCGTCCTCGGGGCCGCGTTCGGCGCGGTCGTCACCGCGTTCGTGGCCGATCTGTTGACGCCGTTGATCGCGATCCCCGGCAAGGCCGACTTCTCCGGGCTCACCTTCACGATCCATGGCAGCGTGTTCCGCTACGGGCACTTTTTGAATCTGCTGATCTCGTTCGTCGTGGTCGCTCTCGTGGTGTTCTTCCTCGTGGTGCGTCCGCTCAACGTGCTCATGGAACGGCGAAAGACCGGACGTGACATCGAGACCGAGACACGCGACTGCCCCGAGTGCCTCAGCTCCATCCCCGTCGGCGCGCGCCGGTGCGCCTTCTGCACCGCGGAGTTGACGCCAACCGGCTGAGCGCCCTTCAGCGCGCGACGTCCACCCGTTGCGCGTGCGAATACACGTTGAAGCGGCCGGGACGGACGAATCCCACGACGGTCTGGCCGAGCCGGGTTGCGGCCTGAACCGCGAGGCTCGACGGCGCGGAAACCGCGCACAGCACCGGGATGCCGGCGACCGCCGCCTTCTGCACGATCTCGAAGCTCACGCGCCCGGAGACGAGCACCACGTGCGCGCGAAGCGGCAGGCGCCGTTCGAGCGCGGCATACCCGACGAGCTTGTCGAGCGCGTTGTGTCGGCCGACGTCTTCCCGCAGCGCCATCAACTCACCGTCGTGGTGGAACAGCGCGGCTGCGTGGAGGCCGCCGGTGACGTCGAACACCTGTTGCGCCTCACGCAGACGCTGCGGGAGCTCGAGGATCGTCGAACCGTCGACACGGACGTCGTCGTCGACCGGCGCGCACTGAACCTCGACCTGCTCGAGCGCGGCCTTGCCGCACAACCCACAGCTCGCGTTCGCCGCGAAGCTGCGCTCGTGACCGTCGAGCGACACCGGCTCGCGCAACCGGACGGTGACGACGTTGTAGCGCTGCTCGCCTCCCTCGACGCAATACGCCACTCGGGCAACCGCATCCGGAGAGGTGACGATGCCTTCGGTGATGCAGAACCCGACCGCGAGCTCGAAATCGGCGCCGGGCGTGCGCATGGTGACCGCGAGCGGCATGGGGTCCTGGCCCGGCCCGTGCACGCGGATCTCCATCGGTTCCTCGGTGACGAGCCGATCGGGGCGCTCGACGACCCGGCCTCCGTCGAGCGCGTGCACGCGCACCTGCGTGGTGGGGCGACGGACCACGACGTTGTTCACGAGCGCAACTTACCCATCGACGTCGGCCAGCCATCGGGCAACGTCGTCGGGCGTGTCGACATCGGCGAACGAGTGCGCGTTCGCGCCGGCGACCGCCCGCCAGCGGGTCTCGCCGACCATCTCGGCGGGCACCCGATCGATCAGGCCTACCAGTGAGCGGCGCCCCTCGGCGAGCAGACCGGCCGCCGCGCCGACCACACCGGTGCCATAGCGCGCGCAGAGGACCTGCAGGTGCCCGTCGGCCGTGGGCACCACCGTGCCGTCGCCGGGCCAGTCGGCGAGCAGACGGACGAGCTCCGGGCCGACGAAGGGAAGATCGACCGCCAACACCACGATGGGGCCGTCCGGGGCACCGCTGCGCACCAGTTCGTGGTGACCGGCGACTAGGGCCGCGAGCGGGCCCCCGCCGGGCGGCTCTTCGACGGTGGCCGGAAGCGCGGTGTAGCCCGGTCCGACTTCGATGACCGGATCGCAGACCGCCGTGAGCACGCGGGCGGCGCGGTCGGCCAGACGCTCCCCGCGCCATGTGATCTCCGCCTTCGGCGCGCCCATACGACGGCTGCTGCCACCAGTGAGCAAGAGCGCGGCTCGCGTCACGGCAACGACGGTATCGTCCGCGTGGTGGACGAGAACGGGATCCGCGCACGCTTCTCGGGCGCGCGCGTCGCAAGGCTTGCCACCGTCGACGCCGGCGCGCGTCCGCATCTCGTGCCGGTGTGCTTCGCCGTCGAGCGCGACACGGTCTTCACAGCGGTGGACGCGAAGCCCAAGACGACGAACGCGTTGCGTCGCCTCGACAACATCGCCGCCCATCCTGCGGTGAGCCTTCTCGTCGACGAGTACTTCGACGATTGGACGAAGCTGTGGTGGGTTCGCGCCGACGGCGACGCACATGTCGTGCATTCGGGGTCGGATCACGACGACGCGATCGCGCGCCTCGTCGCGAAGTATCCGCAGTACCGGCACCGACCTCCGCAGGGCGCCGTGATCGTCGTCGACGTGCGGGCCTGGCGCGGCTGGGCCTGGGCCGAGCCGCGCTGACGCCCGACGGCGAGTGGGAGCAACGGCGGGTGGTCAGCCGGCGGCGGGAGTGCGCAGCGTGTAGGTGAGCACCTGCCACCGGCCACCCCGGCGCACGAGCTTGAGCTCGTCGCGCAGCCGCGAGCCGTCGTGCAGCTCGACTGACGTGATGACGACGGCGACGTGCGGCCCCGCCGTCGCTTCCTCCACTGCGACGTGCCGTGCGAGGCGCCGAAGCTCCGGCCGATCGCGATACGCGGTGCGCTTGTCGGCGATGAAGTCGCCGCGCGTGCGCCCGTCGCGCAACTCCGACGTGGACAGCGACCACAGGGTCTCGAAGTCGAGCCGGTCCCAAGCCTGCTCGTACCCGAGCGCCACCTCGGAGGGGCTCGGACCGGGATCGCGACTGATCGCGACGCCGGCGGCCACGATGAGCACGACCACGAGCACCGCGACGATCGCGAAGACGATCATCGGGCGGCATCCGGCGCGACCGCCTCGATCTCACGCGCCAGCTCGAGGTCCTTCGCGGTGATGCCGCCCGCGTCGTGTGTGCTGAGCGTGACGTGCACCGTCCGCCAACGCACGTCGAGATCCGGATGATGGTCTTTGGCCTCTGCGAGGAATCCGACCCGCACCACGAACGCGATCGCGTCCGCGAACGAACCGAGCTGATACGAGCGGCGGATGGCGTCTCCCTCGCGGGCCCACGTGCCGAGCCCGCTCAGGCCCGTCTCGATGTCGAGATCGCTGAGCTTCGGTGTGGCCACACCGCCATTGTCGCCGACCGAAGCGGGGTGGGTGGCATTGCCTCGGCGAACGTGTGTTCGATATGGTGTGCGTCGTGGGAGCACGTCACCGCTGGGCTTCGCTCGACGCCGGCCCGGGCGCGCAGACCACCCTGTTCGAGCTGCCAGAGCGCGAGATCGGTACTGGTGAGTTCCGCGGGCTCGAGTTCCTGCACGTGCGGGCTCGCCGGATCATCAACGAGGTGCCCGACCGGTCGCCGGTGCCGTTCCGCCACACGATCAACGCGTACCGCGGTTGCAGCCACGCGTGCACGTACTGCTTCGCGCGCCCGACGCACGCCTATCTCGACCTCGATCCGGGCACCGACTTCGATCGCGTGATCGTCGTGAAGGTGAACGCGGTCGAGCGGCTGCGTGCGGAGCTCGCGCCGAAGCGCTGGCAGGGCGAGCCGATAGCGATGGGCACCAACACCGACCCGTATCAACGGGCGGAGGGCAAGTACCGGCTCACTCGGGGGATCATCGAGGTGCTCGCCGAGGCCCGCAATCCCTTCTCCATCCTCACGAAGGGCACATTGATCACGCGCGACCTCGACCTTCTCGCCGACACGGCCCGGCGCACGTCGGTGGAGACGTGCTTCTCGATCGGCACGCTCGACGAGGACGTCTGGCGGGCCACTGAGCCAGGCACGCCCCATCCGATGCGAAGGGTCGAAGCGGTCGCGCGACTCAACGAGGCGGGGGTGCCATGCGGCGTGCTGCTGGCACCGGTGCTGCCCGGGCTGTCGGACCGCCGCGATCAGCTCGATGCGGTCGTGCGCGCGTGTGTGGAGGCCGGGGCACGGTCGATCTCACCGGTGCTGCTGCACTTGCGGCCGGGCGTGCGGGAGCACTACCTCGACTGGCTGCACGGCACACACCCCGAGCTCGCGGACGACTACGCCCGCCGGTACCAGCGCGCGTACGCGCCGAACCGGGAAAGGGCCGAGCTGGCGCATACCGTCCGTGAGCTCGTCGACCGTCATCGTCGTCGGGGCGGTTCCACCACCCGCATGTCCACCCGGTTCGACCGCGTGTCACGGGAAGCCGACGGCTTTCCTCCTGTTCCGCGTTCGCGATGGAGTGCGGCACGGCGGCAGCAGCCAGACTCGCCTGCATGACCCGACCCGACGACGAGGTCGAGCCCCCGGTCGACGTGGCAGTCGACCGCGAGCAGGGCGTCACGATCACGTGGGTCGACGGCACCGTGTCGCGCTACGGCCTCGAGGAACTCCGCGTCAACTGTCCGTGCGCTGCGTGCCGGACGCGGCGCGACCGGGGCGAGCCGGCCTGGCGCCCGACGCCCGGGCAGCCGCCGCTGCGAATCGCCGACGCGGAGCTCGTGGGTGCGTGGGGTCTCGGGCTCGCATGGAACGACGGGCACACGACCGGCATCTATCCCTGGGTGATCCTGCGCGTCTGGGCGGGGCCTGACGCGGGCGCGCAGCGGTAGAGGCGCGTCCGAGGCGGTGTGAAGACGTCCGGACGGTGAACAGGTCGTCCTGACGCGCCGGGCGCCTCTATCCTTGCGTCATGCCGTGCCCCGCCTGCGGGACGCCGGCACCCGACGGCGCCCGCTTCTGCTCGAGTTGTGGGCGCGCGCTCGTTTTCCGGCAGGACGAACGCAGAGTGGCGACCGTGCTGTTCGCGGACCTCGTCGGCTTCACGTCCTTCTCGGAGGGTGCGGACCCGGAGCACGTGAAGGGCCTCGTCGACCGCTGCTTCCAGCGCCTCGTGGCCGACGTCGCCGACTTCGGCGGTCAGGTCGACAAGATCGTCGGTGACGCCATCGTGGCCTTGTTCGGCGCGCCGCTCGCCCACGAAGACGACGCGGAACGGGCGGTGCGGGCCGCGTTGCGCATGCAACGAACCCTCGCCGATCTCCGGCGGGAGCACTCGATCGCGGTGGAGATGCGCATCGGCGTGAACTCGGGCGAGGTGCTCGTCGGCGCGCTGCGGGCCGGAGGCGAATACACCGCGATGGGTGACGTGGTGAACACCGCGAGCCGGCTGCAGACCGAAGCCGCTCCCGGCGAGGTGCTCGTGGGGCCGGACACGTACGCCGTCACCGCCGGTGTCGTGAAGTACGAGCCGCGGGGCCTGGTTCCGATTCGCGGGCGCGAGGCCGCGGTCGAGGTGTGGCGCGCGGTCGCGGAGGTCGTGCCGCCCGGCCAGAGGCGCGCCCGATCCCGTGCGCCGCTCGTCGGCCGGACCGTCGAGCTCGAGCTCCTCAGCGGTGCGCTGCGCAACGCGATGGCTCGCCACCGGGCGCAGCTCGTGCTGCTCACCGGCGAGGCGGGCGTCGGCAAGACTCGTCTCGCGCTCGAGCTGCGCTCAGTGGCCGAGGAGGAGCACCAGGCCCGGGTCCTGCTCGGTCACTGCGTCCCGTATGGCGAGGCGAACGTGTGGTTCCCGCTCGCCGACGCGTTGCGGGCGTTGTTCGACCTCGATGCGCAGGCCGGTCGCGACGAGACCGAGGCGATGTGCCGCGCGGGTGTGGCTCGCATCACCGGGCTCGCCGCCGACGAACCCGAGCTCACCCGTCTCGTCGAAGGTCTGCTCACCATGCTCGGCTACGTCGACGACGCGGTCGAGCCGTCACGGGCACGCGACGAAGCGGAACGCGCGGTGCTGGCATGCTTGGACGCGATCACGTCGGAGCAGCCCCTCGTGCTCGCACTCGCGGACCTCCACTGGGCCGACGACGCCGTGCTGGAGTTGGTGGAGCGCCTGCTCTCCCGCATGCGAGCACGGCCGTTCGTGCTCTTCGCCACCTCGCGACCGGAGTTGGCCGGCCGTTTCACGCCGAAGCTGGCCGGATACGACGCATTGCTGCTGCAGCTCGAAGCGCTGGACGCGGCCGCGAGCGAAGAGTTGTCGCGAGCCTTGTTGGGCCCCGACGCACCCGAGGACCTCGTCGTCATGCTGCGCGACCGCAGCGGTGGGAACCCGTTCTTCATCGAGGAGCTCGCCGCCGTCATCTCGGAGCGCGACGACGGCCTCGGCGGCGGCCCCACGGTGCGCAGCCGTCATCCAGCGGTGCCCGCGACGCTGCGGGGCCTCGTGGCATCTCGTCTCGACGCGCTGGACGAGGTCGACCGCGTGGTGCTCGAGGACTGCGCGGTCGTGGGGGCGAACGGCAAGGTCGCAATCGTGCAGGCGCTCGGGCATCGCCGCGAGATCGACGTCGGCGCCGCGCTCGCACGACTGGCCGAGAAGGACCTCGTCGAGATCGACGACGGGAAGTTCACGTTCCGCAGCGAGCTCATCCGTGACGTGGCGTACAACACGTTGACAAAGGCGGAGCGGGCCCGTCGCCATCTCGCGGTCGCGCAACATCTCACACACTGGGCCGAGGAGAGCGAGCGACTCGAGATGGTGCTCGACCTCCTCGCCCGTCACTACGGCGCCGCGGCCGGCCTCGCCGACGAGCTCGGCACCGTCGAAGGTGTACCAAGCGACCTCGACGCCCGTGCCGTCGAGTTCCTCGAACGGGCCGCGGCGCGCTCCGAACGCCAGGAGCGATGGCGCAACGCCGCGGAGCTCCTCACGATCGGGCTCAAGCTCGCCGGGAACCTGCACGCCCGTCGGGCCGAGTTGCTCGTCGCACGCGCGCGGGCGTTGGCCGAGCTGCGCGATCTCGACTTGGCCCGGGCCGACGCGCAGTCTCTTCTCGACGACGCCCGGGCGCGCGACGACCGGCGCGCCATCGCCGGCGGCCTCACCGTCATGGGCAAGATCGAGAGCAAGGACGGCAACAACAGCGCTGCGGCCGCGACGCTCGACGAAGCGGTGCGCTGCTGGCGCGAGATCGGCGATCGGGCGCGTCTCGCGGAAGCGCTGCGCGAACAGGGCATGAACCGACTCTTCCTCGGTGGGCTGTCGGACGCCGAGACGCCGATCGCGGAGGCACTGGAGCTTTCCCGAGCGGAGCACGACCAGCGCGGCGAGGCCTGGGCGCTGCAGAACCTCGCGTGGATCGCGTTCAACGAGGGGAACCTCGGCCTCGCCGACGAGCGGCTGCACGACTCGGCACACACGTTCGGCGAGATCGGCGACTGGGGCGGCCTCGCCTGGGCACTCGGCCTGCTCGCATGGGTGCGATGGATGCAGGGGAACCACGCCGAGGCCGAGACGCTGGCCCGTCAGGCCTTTGGTCGCACGGGCGAGTCCGGCGATCCGTGGGCGTCGTCGATGATGCTCGTGCTGCTCGCCAACGTCGCGTTGTGGCGCGGTGAGCTCGACGCGGCGATCGAGCACGCGGAGCGCGCTCGGAGACGGTTCCAGGACATCGACAATGCCTGGGGCGAGCTCCAGTCGACGATCCCCATCGCGCTGGCGTCGCTCGCGCTCGGACACATCACCGAGGCGCGGGCGCAGTCACGCCGCACATATGAGCTGAGCGAGCGGATCACCGATCCGATGCGATCCGCGGCCGCGTCGCTCGAGAGCGCGATCGCGGTGCGGCTCGGCGACGCCGATGCGATGCCGGTTGCGCTCGCGGCATTGAACCCCGACCTGCAGATCTTCGACGACCAACGTCTCGCGGCCGGAGTGGCGCAGCTGCAGGCCGGCGCGGTCGACGCCGCGATCGCGACGCTCGAGCACGGGCTCGGGGCGGCGAGCCAGTCCGGGGTCTCCGCAGCCCTCGCCGCTGCGCTCGGGCTCGCGTACGTGGCGGCGGGCCGGGTGGGCGAGGCGCTCGAGCTGTACGAGGAGCGCGCCGAACGGGCCATCACGTATCTCGACGGCATCCAGTTTGCGCTGCTGCGCGCCTTCGCGTCGGTGCGGAAGGGCGACGCCGAAGAGGCCCGCATCGCGGTCGACGAGGCGGTGGCGATCGCGGATGCCACGCAGTCGCGCCTCGAACAGGGGATCACGCGCCTCGCGCGCGCCGCGGTGTTGACGCGCACCGGCACGGGGGATGCGGCGGCAGCACGCGACGACGCGGACCGGCGGCTGCACGAGATCGGCATCGACGCCGTGGGGTGGCGCCGCCTCTTCGCCCTCCTGGCGCACGCCTGATCCCGCCACCGCCTCGTCAGTTGTGGGTGGGGTCAGGTGCGGTGGCGCGCAGCTGGTCGAGGACGCGGGCACACGCGACGCCGTCGACGAAGGTCGCGGCATCGGGTGGTGCAGCTCCGGTGCGCAGAGCATCGCGTACGACCTCGGCCCAGCGGATCATCGGCAGCGCGTGCCGATCGCGGCCGGGCGATCCGTCGAACCTGCGTTCCTCGCGTTCGCGGTCGACGCGCCGCAACACGAGTCGCGTGTCGCCGACGTTCTCGATCGCTCCCGTCTCTCCGAGCACCACGAGCCGGGGCGGGAGCGAGACGGGCGCCGCGAACCCCGAGTCGATCGCGACGGTCGCACCGCCCGCCGTCGAAAGCGCGGCAACCATGCCGTCCTCCGCGTCGCAGCGGCGCATTGCGCCGTCATGATCGGGCCGTTCCACGATCGTGGTCGACAGGTGTGCACGCGCGTGCGTGATCTCCGTGTCGAGCAGGAACCGCAAGGTGTCGACGGCATGCGAGGCCCAAGCGCCGAGCCAACCGCCCCCGCGCGAGCGGTCGAACAGCCAGCCGTAGGGGCGTAACGGCACCCGGGTCCCGGCGCTCAGATGGGTCCAACCGACGTGCTCGACCGGGCCCAGGGCACCCTGCGCAATCCATTCGCGCATCTGGGCACGCGCCGGATCACAGCGGAACTCGAAGTTCACGAGATGCACGACGCCGGCCGCTTCGGCCGCGGCCAGCATCCCTTCCGCCTCCCCCGCGGTGACGCCGAACGGCTTGTCGCAGAGCACGGCACGCCCTTCAGCGACCGCGAGACCGACGTGACGTGCGTGCATGAACGGCGGCGAGTGCACCGACACGAGGTCGAGGTCCCCGCGCCGGCAGAGCCGCTCGACCGCGTCGTCGTCGCGCGCGGAGACGACGTCGACGACCTCACACCCTTCGGTCTGCGCGAAGGTCGGCGCGACGACGCGACGGCCGAATCCCGTGCCGATCACCCCGACTCGCACGGGCGACGTCACTCGCCCAGCGCCGCGTCGGGATCGGGGTCGCCGGCGACGCCGAGGTGGAGCCGGGCGAGGAAGAAGTGTCCGAGCGGACCGATCGCGAAGGCGAAGATCACGGTGCCCGCACCCACGTCGCCGCCGAGAAACCAACCGCAGACGAGCACGGCCAGCTCGAGGCCGGTGCGCACGAGCCACAGCGGATACCCGCGTGCGGTGATGCCGGTCATCAACCCGTCGCGGGGACCGGGCCCGAGCCCGGCGCCGATGTACAGCCCCATGCCGAACGCGATCACGACGACGCCGCCGAGGAGCAGTGCCCAGCGCGCCGCGAGGTAGTCGGGCCGTGACAGCACGGTGATCGTCGCGTCGGCGATATACCCGACGGTGAGCGTGTTGACGATCGTGCCCAACCCCAGACGCTGGCCGAGCGGGATCCACAGCACGAGCACCGCGAGCCCGACGAGGACCACGACCGTGCCGAACGACAGCGGCGAGTGACGGGCCAGACCCTGGTGCAGGACGTCCCACGGGCTGACGCCCAAATGCGCGGTCACCGTGAACCCGATGCCGATACCGAGCGACAGACAGCCGAGCGCGAGGCGCGGGACCCGCCGCCGGAGCTGCGCGATGTCGGGAAACGTGACAACCGCGAGCTCCGCTCGGGAAGCGGCGCGCCGCGGGTGCAGACGGCTCACGTCGCGAGGAGCGACGACGATCCGGCGTCGAGGTAGAGCGTGGCGTGCGGCTTCAGGCGCAGGATCGACGCGGGACATTCGGTGCTCAGCGGACCTTCGAGCGCGCGGCGTACCGGCTCGGCCTTGCGCTCCTCGGGCACGATCGCGAGCACCCGGCCGGCCCGCAGCAGTGCAGGGATCGTCACCGTCACTGCATGCGTCGGCACGTCGTCGAGGGCGGCGAAATGCCCCTCGCCCACCTGCTGTGCGCGACAGACCGCGTCGAGCTCGACCACCTTGACGTCGCGCGGGTCGTCGAAGTCGGCCACACCCGGATCGTTGAACGCGAGGTGCCCGTTCTCACCGATGCCCAGACAGCACAGGTCGAGAGGATGGTGCCCCAGCAACGCGGTGTAGCGCGCCGCTTCGGTGTCGAGGTCGGGGGCGTCGCCGCCGATCTCGTGGAACGCACCCAGGTTCACCCGTCGCACGACCCGTTCGCGCATGTAGCGGCGGAAGCTCGCGGGATGGTCCGGCGTCATGCCGGCGTACTCGTCCATGTGGAAGCCGACGACGCGGCTCCAGTCGACGTCGCGGCGGTGCGTGAGCACGTCGAGGAAGGCCACCTGCGAGTTGCCGGTTGCGAGCATCACGTTGGCGATGCCGCGTGCGGCCACGGCGCGATTGATCGCATCGGCGGCGTCGTCGGCCGCCGCGACGGCGAGTTGCCGGGCGTCGGGAAAGACACGCACTTCCAATTGGTCCACGTGGGTCGGCGTGCTCATGCGAATTGGGGCAGCCAGGGCAGCGTCGCGTCGATCAACTCGTCGGTCATCATCGCGAGCTGCTCGAAGTCGGCCCGGCCGGCGAGAGGATCGGCGAGCATTGCCTCGAACGCCTTTTCGCGACTCCCCGAGAGCGCGGCGTCGACGGTGAGCTCCTGCGCGGCCGACACGCGGCGCAGGTATTCCGCCAACAGCGGCGGTGCGACCGCACGATCGCGGCCTCGAATGCCGTCGCGGTCGGCGACGCCGATGCTCTCGACCACGACGTCGGGAGGGAAGTCGGGGCACTGCCCGGTATTGGGCAGGTTCACCGGGAGCTCACGGCGTGTGCCGGTGAGGAAGCAGTCGATCAGCGGCGCGACGATCTCGCCCGATGGTGTCGTGGGCACGTCGTCCATCGCGAGCAGCTCCTCGAACCGGTCGATGTCGCCTCCGCGGTCGTTCTCACGGTCTTCGATCGTGGTGAGCTTCACGCCCCACTGCTGGCCCCAGCCCGACGCCTCCGTGAGGAAGCCTGGGAAGAATTCCGCGAGATGCCGGTCGCCGGCGCCGGGGAGGGCACCGAACCGGCGGAACAGCTCGAACTTCAGGAGGTTGCTCGAGAGCACGGGGCCCTTGGTGAGCTGCGCGCGGATGCTCTCGTCGAGATCGTCGGGCAGGTCGAGCTCGAGCAGCTCGCCGGCGTGATCGTCGGGGTGCTCGACCAGCTCGCGCAGGCGCTCGAAACCGTCCTCGCCGTCGACACGAAGCTCGGTGATCACCGGCAGATGGTTCACACCGGTGATGGTGAGGTCGATGGCGTCGTATCCCCCGCCGAGCAAATTCGAAAGCGTCCAGCGGGTCGTCGCGATCTCGTGACACAGCCCCACGGTCTTCACCGACGTGGTGCGCGTGACGGCGCGACACAGCGTGGTCATCGGGTTCGTGATGTTGAGCAGCCACGCGTCCGGGCAGAGCTCCTCCATGTCACGCGCGATCCCGAGCAGTACGGGGATGTTGCGCAACGCGCGGTTGATGCCGCCGGGGCCGACGCTGTCACCGACCGACTGCCGGATGCCGTAGCGCTCCGGTATCGCGAGGTCGTGGCGCATGCTCGCGAAACCACCCGTCGAGATCGTGACGACCACGAAGTCGGCGCCGTCCAACGCTTCGCGCTGGTTCGTGGTGCCCCGGGCCCGCAATCCGATGTTGCGCAGCTTCGCGATCCGCTCCACGAGCTGCACCATCGCGGGCAACGGTCGGGGATCGAGGTCTTCGAGGACGATCTCGGCGTCGTGGAGGGAGGGTGTGTTCGCGATGTCGATCAGCAGCTTCGGCGCCCACTGGTAGCTGCCGCCACCGATGATGACGATCCGCGGAGCCATGCCCGCCTCCCTCAGGTCCCTCGACGGGTGCCCCGTACCCGTACCTGATGCGCGTGTCAGGGTTGCACGCTACACGCACCGCCCCGGGTGTACCGGCGTCGCTTTTGCGACGCGTGCGGTACGAAAGCGACGCCCGAATCCCGGAGTTACCCGGGGACCACCAGCGCGACCGCGACCTCGATCTCCACGGCACCGCCCCGGGGCAGCGCGGCGACGCCGATCGCGGAGCGCGTGTGACGGCCTGCCTCGCCGAACACGTCGAACAGCAGCCGGCTCGCGCCGTCCACGACCGCGGGCTGCTCGACGAATCCCGGGGCCGAGGCGACGAACCCGAGGACGGTGAGCACGCGCTCGACCCGCTCGAGCGAGCCGAGCGACGCCCGCAGGACCGACAAGGCGTTCAGCGCGCACCAACGCGCCGCATCGGCGCCCTGCTCGACCGTGACGTCGAGGCCGAGGACACCGGGACGCACGAGGTTGCCGTCGTGATCACGAGGGAGCTGTCCCGACGTGCGGGCAACGCCGGCGTGGGTGACCACCGCAGCGAGCGGCTCGTGCGGCGGGTACGGACCGGGCAGGGTGAGGCCGAGCTCGGTGAGGCGCGCGTCGATGCGGTCGGGCATGGCGCAGGACTCTACGACCCGACGTCGGACGACCCGATGCTGCGACCGAGGAACCGCGGCACGGTTGCGCCGTCGTAATGGTGGTCACCCCCGACGACGTGGTGCTCCACACGATCGGGAGGCGCGCCCAGCGCCTCGTAGATCTCCGCGAGGGACGCAAGGCTCTCTCGCGCCGTGTCGACCGGAAACAGCGGGTCCTCGGCTGCACTCTCGACGAGCAGGTGACGGGGCGCCACGAGCGCCGCGACATCGACGTGCTCGAGCCGACCCATCATGTCGAACATGACCTGGGAGCCGCACATGTTCCACGGCATGCGGTGCGACTCGCGCCACGACGAGAAGTAGCCGCTCACAACGGCGGCGCGTATCCGCTCGTCTATCGCGGCGAGCAACAACGTCACCGTCGCGCCGTAGGAGAACCCCACCGCGCCAATGCGTTCGGGATCGACGAGGGGATGCCCGCACAGCGCGTCGACGGCGACCGTCATGTCCCAGAGATTCTCGGCGAGCGGGTTGACTCCGAACATGACTGCGCTCACCAGGTTGGTGTCGCAGCCGTAGTGGTCCGGCGGGTTCCAATCCGCGCGCTCACCGAAGCAACGCAGATCGGGCGCGAGCACGACGTACCCACGCGATGCCAGCTCGTGCGCGTACCGGCCGCCGGCGTCGTGCCCGTCGTCGAGATCGAGCGCGCAAATCGCTTCCTTGCCGGAGCCGTGGCCGTGCACCGCGAGCACCGCGGGCCCCGGTACGGAGCGCTCGCGCGGCACGAGCAGAAACGCGGGAACCGACATCGTGGGATCCGCGTCGAACACCACACGCTCGCGTCGATACGACCCACAGTCGACGGTCTCGGTGCTCTCGAGCTCGAGCGGCACCCGCGATGGACGCTCGCCGAGCAGCCGGCCCAACCGGTCCCGCGCGCGGTCACGCCACGCGAGGAGCTCGTCGCGGCGCGCACCCGCCGGGAACGGGTCGACCGAGGTGACGTGTTCGAGCCGCAGCATCCACGACGCCCATGGCGAGAAGTTGCGGCCGGTGCGGCTCAGGAGCCCGCCCCCAACGCCCAACCCATGCCCCCGGTGAGGTGGCGCAGGTACGTGACGTTCTCCCACGCGCCCGGAAAGTGACCGAGGCTGGTGGAGAACACGCGGCCCTCGCCTTCGGTGAAGCACCAGGAGAGCGGGAAGCCGAACGGCGGCTGCTTCGCGCCCGGCGCGTCGAGATCGAGTTGGCCCTCGGGGACGCGCAGCAGCACACGTGCGTCGGGCCGCAGATCGCGGAACTGGTACACCTCGTCCATCCACCGCCACGAGCGATCGAGATGCTCCGTCGCCGGATGATCCGGCTCGACGACTTCGAGGTCGCACTCCTGCGTCCACGGATGGCCGTCGAACCGGGCGCCGACCACCGCGCCGTACTCGGGCCAGCCGTAGCAGGAGTCGGTCGCGGAGTGGATTGCGACGACTGCGACCCGACCCGCGCGCAAACCGTCGAGCAGGTCGGCGCGTTGTGTGGAGCTCCATGGCGTTTCGCCGATTGTGAACAGCGCGACGGCGCGCGCGTTCGCGATCGCATGGGGCTCGAGGTCGCGGACGTCGTCGACCCGTTGCGTGTGCAGCCCGTGCATCTCGGCGACCTGACTGACCGCGGTAGCGGCCTGGCCGAGCACACCGTGCACGCCGGCGGGACCGTCGCCGTACGGCGCCACCTGCGTCACGAACAACAAGGTGTCGCGTTCTTTCATTGCTCCTCCGCCGAGTGGCCTGCGACCCCGGCGCACCGTACGGAGGGGTGCTGGTACCGTCAAGGGTTTCCTCACACGCCTTGTCGACGTCGGACACGGAGGCCGCGGTGGACATTGGATTCGTCGGGCTCGGCGCGATGGGACTTCCGATGACCCGTCACCTCGTCGACGCCGGTCATCACGTGACGGTTGCCTCGCGCAGCCGTGGGCCGATCGACGCGGCGGTCGAAGCCGGCGCGGTCGAGGGCGACGGCCCGCGCGGTGTCGTCGAGGCGAGCCAGGTCACGATCCTCTGCGTCCCGAACTCTCCCGAGGTGGCCGAGTGTGTCGACGCCGCGCTCCCGGTGTTGGGACCGGGGAAGACGATCGTCGATACGTCGACGATCGACCCCGACGTCGAGCGCACGCAGCACGAACGGGTCACTGCAACGGGCGCGGCGTATCTCGAGGCTCCGTTGTCGGGAGGCACGGTCGGCGCGCAGAAGGGCACACTCACGTTGATGGTGGGGGGCGACGCCGCGGTGCTGGACGGGGTGCGCCCTGCACTCGAGCCGTTCGCCGGGCTCATCGTGCACGTCGGTGGCCCCGGAATGGGTCAGGTCGTGAAGTTGTGCAACAACCTGATCTACGCCGCGCAGATGCTCGCGACCGCGGAGGCAACCGTGATGGCGACGAAAGCGGGCGCGGATGCGCACCAGCTGTTCGAGGTGCTCACCCACGCCACGGGTGACTGCGTCGCAGTGCGGACGCGACTCCCCGTCGAGGGTGTCGTACCGGACAGCCCGGCGTCGAACGACTGGGCGCCCGGCTTCATGACCGACCTTATGGCCAAGGACCTCGACCTTGCGATCCAGTACGCGGCGAAGTCGCGTACGCCGCTGTTCACCTCCGGAGTCGTGCGCCAGATCCTCGGCGCGGCGAGCGAGGCCGGGTACGGACGGGAGGACTTCTCCGCGCTCGCCAAGGTCATCCGGCAGCTCGCCGGGCAGTGAGCGGCGCTCGCGTCCTCACGCTCGACCTCGGCACCAGCGCGACGAAGGCGGCACTCTGGTGCGGGGGCCGCCTCGCCGGCATCGCCCGCGCGCCGGTGCCCACCGCGCATCCCCACCCCGGATGGGCGGAGCAGGCCCCGCCGGCCTGGTGGAGCTCCGTGGTAGATGCATGCGCGGAGCTGCGCGACCGCGAGCCCCGCGAGTACGCCGACATCGACGCGGTGTGCTTCAGCGCGACGCGCGAATCGTTTGCGTTGTTCGACGACGCGTTGCAGCCGCTGCGGGCCGGTGTGCTGTGGTCGGATCGGCGAGCGGCCGACGTCGCGTCCAAGCTCGGTGACGCCACCGAGTTTCGAGCCCGAACAGGTGTGGTGCTCAACGGTGCGTGCTGCGCGGCGAAGATCGTGTGGGTCGCGACGCACGAGCCCGAGCGATTCCGCGCGGCCCGCTGGCTCCTTGCCCCACGCGACTGGGTGGTGGCCCGGCTGACGGGCGACGTCGTCACCGAGCCCACACTGGAGTCGCGCACCGGCTGCTCCTCGCTCGCCGGCGAACGCACGGGTGGCGCGACCGACATCGCCGGTTCCCGTCTGCCGAGCGTGGTGCCGACGACGGCGCTCCTGCGAGTCGCCGATGGTCCCGGCGCGGTCGCGCTCGGACTGCGGCCGGGAGCCGCGGTGATCCCGGGAGCAGGCGACCGGGCCTGTGAAGTGCTCGGCACCGGCGCGACGCCCGATGCCGTGATGGTGTCGTGGGGCACGACGACGAACGTCTCCGTCCCTCATCCGGGCCCGCTCCAGGACCTTCCGAGCCTGGCGGCCGTGTCGCGCGGAGCATTGGGCGGATTCGTCGTCGAGGCCGGGCTCTCCGCGAGCGGCGCCGCGCTCGCGTGGCTCGCGCGGCTGACGGGCCTCCATCACGACGAGCTCCTGGCGCGCGCGTCGACCGACTCACTCCCCGGCGCACGCGGCGTCGTCGCGCTCCCCTGGTTCAACGGCGCGCGTGCGCCGTTCTGGCGGGCCGATGCCCGCGCCGCGTTCATCGATCTCACCTCTGCGCACGGTCCGGCCGACCTCACGCGCGCAGTCGTGGAGGCGGTGGCGATCGACGTCGCTCGCTGCGTCGACCTGCTCGCACCGAAGGCCGGTGCGCTCGTGCTCGCGGGCGGCGGCGCCGGCGTCGCGCTGTGGAGAGCCACCGTCGGTGCGGCTGCGGCGCGGCCGACCGTTCGTCGCCGTCATGACGACGCCGCATCCGTGGGTGCGCGGCTCGTGGCCGCCGCGGCCCTCGACGAGGCGCTCGACGTCGACGTGCTGAACCCCGTCGTCGACGTCGAAGAGCCCGACGCCGACCTCGGTGACGTGCTGGCGACTCGACGAGCCCGCTCGGACGACGCCGCGCGCGCAATCCTCGACATCAGCGACTGACCACGCGCCGAACGAACCTTGCGTCGGGACGATTTTCCGGACATGGGGCGGAACATCGACCCGACTGGCGGATGATTACTCGGCGGCCTACTCGTGGTGCTCGAGGCGCTCCACGTCGTCGCGGCGGGCCAGGCCGAGCAGACGGCCGTCGGGATCCGTCACGAGCACCGACATCACGTCCAGCTTCAGCATCAGGGCGGCAAGCTCGTGCAGGGGCTCGTCCGCCCGCACGGTGGGCGGCGCTTCCTCGAGCAGGTCCGCTACGACCGCGCCGCGGCTGTCGAGCGCGCCTGCCGGAAGGAGGCCGAGAACGACACCGTCCGCGTCGACGACCACGACGGCTTCAGCCCGATACGGCCCGACCCTCGCCGCCACGTCGCCGACCGGCTCCATACTCCGCGCGGTCGGCACGTCGCGGCGGGCGACCGTGCCGGCGCGGGCGACGTTGCCGTCGCGGCCTTCTGTCGGCAGCCCGGCGGCGCGCCAGTCGGCCAGGCCGGTGACGTAGTGGTACAGCGTGCGCACGCCGAGCTCCTCCAGGAGTGCACCGGCACGCGCGCTCAGGTCGGAGCGGGCATCGGAGTCGTACACGATGACCGCGCGGCTCGGATCGAGCCGATCGACGTCGTCACCCAGGTGTGCGAGCGGAAGGTTCGTCGCGCCGGGAAGATGCGATCGGCCGTACTGCTCGGTGCTGCGCACGTCGACCAACTGCGCGTGCTCGTCATCGAGGAGGCGCAAGACCTCGGCTCGATCGACGCGTTTCACGGTGACCCTCCCCAGCGACGCGACGGTCGCTCCCTTACCCACCCGGATCGACGGATCTTGCAGAGCCACCGAACGCCCACCGTGCCGGCCACGGGACGCGCCACATTCTCGCACCGCGGCCGGCGTCGCGCCGTGGCGCGACGCAATCGCGTCTGAATTCGGCTCAGGACGCCTTGCGCAGCGCCCGGACGAGCTCGTCCCGGCTCATCTTCGAACGGCCCGGGATGTCGCGCTTTCGTGCCTCGTCCTGGAGCCGGGTGCGCGGCCAATCGTGGTATTCGTCAGCCGAGCCCCTCCGCTTCGCGCCCGTCTGCTTCCGCGGTGCGGCGCGCTTGCCGTTGCCCGACCTGTGCCCTCCGGAGGGCGAGGCGGCCCGCGTGCCCGAGCGACCGTTGCCGCGCTGACGGGCCGACTGGAGGCTCTCTTCGAGCGCCGCCATCAGGTCGAGCACCGGAGCGCGCTGCTCCGGCTCCTCGCTGACGACCTCCTCGCCCTTCGCCTTCCGCTCGATGAGGTCCAGGACACGCTCGCGGTACGTGTCGGCATAGCGCTTGGGGTCCCAGTCCGACGCCATGGAGTCGATGAGCTGCCGCGCGATCGTGAGCTCACGTTCGCCGACGCGCGCATTCCGAAGCGGGCCGACGACCGACGCCGGGTCGCGCACCTCATCGGCGAAGTACAGCGTCTCGAGCACGAGATAGCCGCTGCTCGGCCTGATCGCAGCGAGGTACTCCTTCGTGCGCATGACGAACCGACCGATGGCAGCCTTCCCTGTGTCGCTCATGGCCTCGACGAGCAGCCGGTACGTGCGACCAGCGGCGTCGTCGGCCGGGCCCAGGTAGTACGCCCGGTTGAAGTAGACGGGATCGATGTCGCGCAGCTCGACGAAGTCCTCGATGTCGATCGTGCGGCTTCGACCCGGCGCAATGGCTTCGAGCTCGTCTGGCGTGACGATGACGAACTCACCCTTCTTCGCCTCGTAACCCTTGACGATGTCGTCGTATTTGACTTCCCTGTCGCTGCCCTCGGCCACGCGCTTGTTGTGCACGCGGCGATTCGACTGCCGCTGGAACTGGTGGAAGCGGATGTCTCTTTCTTCCGTCGCGGTGTAGAGCTTTACCGGGACGTTCACGAGGCCGAAGGTGATCGAGCCCGACCAGATTGCGCGTGCCATCACGCCACCTCCTCGGTGGGTGTGTACCCGGAGCGCCTGCTGGTGACCCATGACGGGTACCGTGCCGGTATGGCCGGTCGAACGAGCGGCGCGGGTCGCGACGGTCGGGCCGACGCGGAACACGAGATCGACCGGCTCTTCGAACTGCCCCCGGAGGACTTCGTCAAGGCGCGCGACGAGGCCGCGAAGCGGCTACGCGCCGCCGGAAATGCGGAGGCAGCCGCCGCCATACGGCGCGTGCGGCGGCCGACGGTTGCCGCGTGGGCGATCGACCAGCTCGCGCGGCGCGACCCGGACGCAGTTCGCGAGCTGATCGCGCTGGGCGAGCGGCTCCGCAGCGCCCAGCGACGGGCCATCTCGGGCGTCGGCGCCGACGACCTGCGCGAACTCGGTGCGCAACGGCGGCGGCTCGTGGAACAGCTCGCGCAGGAAGCCGACGACGTGCTTCGCGAGGCGGGCCGTCCCGCCTCGGCCTCGGTGCACCAGGCGATCACCAGCACGCTGGAGGCGGCCACCGTGTCACCCGAGGACGCGGCCGCGCTGGAACAAGGACGCCTCGAGCGCGACCTGACGCCGCAGAGCGGCTTCGACGCCGTAGGACCCTTCACCGTGGTGGAGACACCTCGACCTGCGACGCGCACACGCGCCACGCGCGCCAAGGACGCCGGCCCGTCGGCCCGCGATCGTCGACACACGGAGGACGCGCGCACACGCGTACGCGAGTCGTCACAGCAAGCGCAGCGGCGCCGGCGCGAGCAGGAACACGCAACGGAAGCATTCCGCGCTGCCGAGCAAGAAGCTGCCGACGCGGCCACCCGGGTGGACGAGCTCGAGCGAGCACTTCGCGAGGCACGCACCACACTCGACACGGCGCGTCAACGCAGCCGCGAGGCTCGGCGCGCGCTCGAGGATGCCCGACGAGCCGGTGCGCGAGCGGAACAGGAGCTCGAGGCGGCCCGCGTCGCGCTCGAAGGTGTCGACCCGGAGTGACCGCGACGCGACCGCAACGGTGCCTGCCATGTTTTTGCGAACGGCATGCTGGGCACCCCTTCCCGCAACGCCCGTTACCGAGGAGGTCACGATGTCGACGATCGAAGAGTCCATCGATGTACACGTACCGGTGACGACGGCCTACAACCAATGGACGCAGTTCGAGGAGTTTCCGCGGTTCATGGAGGGCGTCGAAGAGGTGCGTCAACTCGACGACACGACGATGCACTGGCGAGCCGAGATCGGTGGCCAGGAGCGCGAGTTCGACGCGCGCATCACCGAGCAACGCCCCGACCAGCGAATCGCCTGGTGCACGATCAACGGCCCGACTCAGTCGGGTGTCGTCACGTTCCACCGACTGAACGAGGACACGACCCGCGTCATGCTCCAGATGGAGTTCGAGCCGGAGGGCGTGGCCGAGACCGTCGGCGACAAGCTCGGGATCATCAGGCGCCGGACCCAAGGTGACCTGGAGCGGTTCCGGGAATACATCGAGGCCCGCGGCCGTGAGAGTGGCGCCTGGAGAGGTGAGGTGGGTTCGGACCGTGGTGCCCCCTCAGCCGCACCCGGACGCGGCGGACCCGAAGATGGTGCGGACCCATTCGGCGTCGTCTGACCCGGAAAGTCCGGCGGCCCGGACTACGCAGCGTAGGACAATTGCCCTCCAAAGGTGCCTGATCCATTTCACATGTGGAATCCGGCTGGTTGTCGGGTACGCTGCTCGGCACGGTGCATGGTGCATGTGGTCGTGCGGTAGTGCCCGGTTAGGAGGCGGCCCGCAAGGGCCGCCTCCTCGCGTGCGGGACCTTTTGCGGGAGATTTCAGTTTGCGGAAGCCCGAGGTGCGCGAACCTTTTCGCGTGACCCGGATGCTGCCCGAGCGCCCCTTCGCGTCGAGCGTGCGCCGAACGCCGGCGACGCCCGCGACGGCCGCGCTGCGCGTGCCTGACGCGTGGACGCAGTCGTGGTTCTGGGCGCCGCTGATCGCCGCATGTGGTGTCGTCGTGGTGTGGATCTTCGGGTTCCGCGGGCCCGACGTGCCGGCGCAGATGTACCTGTCCCAGCTGTTCCACACCCACGGATGGGTGTTGTGGAACAACGCGTGGTACGGCGGCCATTACGGGTTCTCGTATTCGGTGCTCTTCCCGGCGCTCGGCGCGAGCATCGGGCTCTACGGCGCGGCCTTGGTGTGCGCCGTGGCGTCGGCATGGGCATTCGAACGGCTCATGGTCGCCTACTTCGGTCGCGCCGGCATGCTCGCGGTCGTGCTCTTCGCGGCCGGGATGATCGTTCCGGCCGCGATCGGTCAACTGCCGTTCATGGCGGGCGAGGCAGCCGGGTTGCTCGCATTGCTCGCGGCGCGAGAGGACAGGCGCGTGCTCGCTGTCGTCCTCGCGGCCAGCTGTGCGCTGTTCAGCGAGGTCGCGGGGGTGTTTCTCGTGCTCGCCCTGGTGGCGTGGGGCCTCACGAGCGATCGCGCGAGCCGGCCCCGGGTCTTCGCGCTCGCCGCAGTGGCAGCACTGCCCGTCGCCGTGCTGAGCCTCACGCTACCGAGGCTCGGCCCGTTCCCGTTCCGGGGTGCGGACCTCGCGCTCGTCATCGCGTTCTGCGCGGTGTGCGCCTTCGCGGTGCCGTCGCGGCACCGGGCGCTTCGTATCGGCCTCGTGCTCTATGGCCTCGCCGCGATCGTGGTGTTCATGATGCCGAACCCGCTCGGGGGCAACATGGGCCGGCTCGCGGCGTATTTCGCGCCACCATTGCTCGCGGTGCTCAGCACCATCCCCGGGCGCCGGATCCTTGCGGTCTTCGTGATTCCCCTGCTGGCCTGGCAATGGGTGGGCGCGCTTTCCTCGATCTCTGCCGCGACCGGCACCGATCCCTCCGCGAGTCGCAGCTACTACGCCCCGGTCGTCGACTACCTCAGCCATCAGGACGCGATCGGACGGGTGGAGATTCCGTTCACACGAAGCCATTGGGAGGCGGCGTATGTCGCGCCGAGCGTGCCGCTGGCGCGCGGCTGGGTGCGGCAGATCGACACGCTCGACAACCCGCTCTTCTACAACGACTCGCTCACCGGCACCCAGTACCACGACTGGCTCCTCGCGAACGGCGTGACGTGGGTCGCGCTCCCCGACGTCCCGCTCGACTACTCCGCCCTCGCCGAGGCGCGCCTGTTGAGCGCGGGACAGCCGTATCTCGAGCCGGTGTGGCACAACGGGCACTGGCGCGTATGGAAGGTAGCCGACACGCCGGGTCTCGTCACCGGCCCGGCGACGGTCACTGCGCTGCAACCGAACCGCGTGACGCTGAACGCCACCTCGGCCGGAACGGTCATGCTGCGCGTGCGCTACACCTCGCTGTGGACCGTCGAGAGTGGGGCCGCGTGCGTCCGCACGGCCGACGATGGATGGACCCGCGTCGTCGTGCGCCGCGCGGGCCCCGTCGAACTGACCGCTTCGCTGCTCCACCGCGCGAGCGACTGCGACGCGACGGTTCCTCCGGGCTGACCGGGCGGTTTCACCTCATCGACACCCGGGAATGCTGCTGACGCGCTCAGCGGTGGGCGCGGCGTGGAACGCCTTGACCATTGACCATCGCCGAAGCAGCCGAAGCAGCGACACCGGCGCGGCCGGCGAGCCGCACACGGTTCTGGATCCACCTGGCGATCGGCTTGGTGCTCGCAGCGGTGGGCCTGTCCGTCGCGGTGAGCCTCGCGGGCGGCTTCGAGGACGCGTTCGACGCACTCCGTGACGTCGACCCAGCGTGGCTCGGAGCCGCGCTCGCGTGTGAAGCGGTGAGTTACGTGCTGCTCTCGACACAGCTGCGCGTGCTCGCAGGGAGACAGGCCGATCTCTCTGTCGCGGCGTCGATGCGTCTCGGCCTCGTGGTGTACGGCCTCGGCATCATCACGCCGGCTTCGCCGGCAGAAGGCATGGTCCTCGCGAGTGCCGAGCTGAACCGGCGCGGACTCAGTCGACGCCGCGCGGTGCTGGCCCTCGGATTCTCGGAGTGGTTCAGCACGGGCGCGCTGTATCTCCTGGCCGCGACGAACGTCTTGATCGCCGCAGCCCTCGGCGACATCCCGCGCGACGAACGCACCCCGTTCATGCTCGTCGCGGCAATCGTCATCGCCGTGCTCGTCGGCCTCGCCCTGGTGATGCGAAGGCAAGCAGTGATCGAAGCGGCGGCGATCGTCATCTGCGGTGTCCGGCCCGCCCGCTGGCGCAAGAGCGTCGAGGAGCGTCGCGCGATTGGAGCACGCTGGTACGCGGACGCACACGGTCTCATCCGCAACCGGCGACTCCAGGCCATCGCCATCTCACTCGCCCTCGCCGCGTGGATCGCGGACGCACTCTGCCTCTTCTGCGCCCTCGAAGCAGCGCGGGTGTCGGTCGACGCGGATGTGCTCCTCCTCGCGTACACCGCGGGCGTGATCGCGGCAGAGGTACCGCTCCTGCCGGGCGGGCTCGGTCTCGTCGAAGCCGCGATGCCCGCAGTACTGCGGGGCTTCGGGATTCCGTACGGCGCCGCGCTGGCAGGCGCGCTCGCCTACCGCGCGCTCGGCACGTTCCTGCCGGCGCTCGTGGGCGCGCTCATGCTGCCGACACTCCGGATCGTGAGGCGCGCGGACCCCGACGCGTCAGTCGCGACGTCGGTAGCCCGAAGTCAGGGGTGATGCGCGGCGGCGTTCGCCTGCTTGAGCGCGTTGCGCTGTTGCATGGCTGCCACCGCCGCGTCGTGCGCCGCTCGCATCGCGGCGACCTGGTCGGCGTGAGCCTGCTGGCTCGCAGCCACCTGGGCAAGGTGGGCAGCGGCCGCAGCTTGGGCCTTCGCCGCGGCCGCGGCCTGCTCCTGCTGCAGCTTCTGCGCCTCCGCCGTCGCGACGTCCTGCGAGCGTTGCGCGTCAGCCTGTTGGATCTGCGCGACCTCTCTGGTGAAGTCGGCCGCGACGGTGCGATAGCGCGCGTCGTCGCCGGGCGAGAACGTCGTCGTGATGATCCGCGCACCCACCGGCGACCAGTCGAGGACCAGGTCCTGACCGCGGAACGATCCGGACCACGGCGGGCCGGCTGAGTTCTGCAACGTGACGTTGGTGCCGTCGAGCCGGCCGGTGAGCGACAGCCGGCTCTGCACGACCGACGTGGGGTTCGCCGGGTCGGTGTGCGTCAGGTCCATCGTGACGGCCAACCGCCCGCCGTTGTTCGTCCACGCGATCAAGGCCGCGCCACCGACGTACCGTCCGACGAGATGGTCGGGCAGGCGGGCGGCGGAGCTTGCCCCGCCGCCCGACCCTCCGCCACACGAAGCGACCGCGATCGCCGCGACCGCACTCACGAGCAGACGCGCTCCCCAGCTGCGCATGTTCCTCACCCCGCCCAGATCGTCGCGCTAACCGACGGTGTACGTGAAGGGGTGCATACCACCCCAGCCGTCGACGACGACACCGTTGCCCTCTTGCCCCGTGCCCGACGTTGCGGTGCCGTCGATGGCGACGCCGCGGGCGATGTTCCACGCCTTCACGCCGGCGCGCGGGCCCCAGTACGAGTCGGGCGGCGTCGCGAGGTGAGCATTGCCCCAGGCGTGCACGCCGCCCCAACCGTCGAGCGTGAACCCACCGGTGCCGCCGGGGAGGACGGCCAGGCCGTTCACGATCTGCCAGTTCTGCCAGTACGGCGCGCCGCTCGTGTCCAGCGTGTACCCCTGGCTCGGCGTGCAGAACACGTGGATGCCGCCCCACGCGTCGACCACCGCACCATTGAGGTTGTACTGGGTGCCGTTGACCGGCGTCGGGTCGAAGGAGATCCCGTGGATCGGGACGCCGAACTGCGCGGTGTTGTCACAGCCGGTCGACGGGTCTCGCAGGAGAGCACCCTTCGGGAACGCGAACGGCGTCGCAGACGCGTTGATCGTGTCGCCGTAGGCGTCGTCACCTTGCAGCGCGATGCCGTGGATCGTCGCGCTCCCCGGGTGATAGTGGCTCGGGTTCTTCGCGGGCGCACCACCGAACGGGTGGATCCCGCCCCACGCGTCGACGACGTAGCCGCCGATCTTGCCGCCCGGTGTCGCCGCGTGTGTCAGCGCGACGCCACGGACGATGTCCCAGCCCTGCCAGTACGGCGCACCGGAAGTGTCGAGAGCCGTAGCCGGCGGTGTGGTCGAGGTCACGGCGCCCGCATTGGGCACCGCCATCGCCGCGAGCGCGAGTGCCGCGACTCCGACCGCGACACGACTCGTTCGGAACAACCTGATCTTCATTGCCTGCCTCCCCAGAGGTCCCAGAGCACCGGGGGTCGCGTGAACCCGGACTAAAGGTACGGAGCGCCGCATTCGCCCGCCAGAGGCAAGACCTAAAAATCCTCTCATTTGCCGCGCTCGTCCGCCAGTGCGAGGTGGCCGCACCCATGCTGCGGCGCTCCGCTGTCGAGAATCCAGCGCGCAAAATGAGATTGCGATGAATGATGAAAAGACGGTGAGCACGGTCCGCTTTGATCTCGCGAATCGAGCCGTCGCAAATCATGAAAAATGGGTACAATCCCTGTTGCGCGCACGGTGACCGAAGTACGGTTTCCCGCGGGTGCTCGGACTGGGGCGGGAAACCGTGGGACGACGAATCGCGGGCCGGCTGCGCCGGTTTCGCTGGCGGAAGTTCGCATTCTTTTCGGCTCTGGCATTGTTCGTGCTCGCGTTCTTTACGAGCCTGAGCCTGACCGTCATCGCGCAGCATTTCACCGGTCATTCGGCCGCTGCCGGCGCGGACGTGCCTCAGAACGCAGCGCTTGCGAACGCCGGGCCTGTCTTGGACCTCTCACACCCCGGCGCGGCAGAGTGGTCGCAGCCGCCCGGACGGACCGTCGCCCTCACCTTCGACGACGGTCCCGACCCTCAATGGACGCCGGCGATCCTGCGGGTCCTCGAGCGACGGCACATCCACGCGACCTTCTTCGTCGTGGGGTCGCGGGTGCTCCAGCATCCGGAGCTCGTGCGGCGGGAGCTTCACGACGGCAACGAGATCGGGCTGCACACCTTCTCGCACCCCCAGATGGGCGCGCTGGCGAACTGGCAGCAGGATCTCCAGCTGAGCCTGACCGACAAGGCTGTCGCCGGGGCGACCGGCATGCACACAAGGTTGTACCGGCCGCCGTATTCCAGCCGTCCCGTCGATCTGAGCGGCAGCGAGCTCGACTCGGCTCGTCGTGCCTCGACCGGCGGCCGCTACATCGTGCTGGCCGACGACATCGCGTACGACTGGCTGCCGGGGTCGATCGGGAAGCTGACGACGAACGCGCTGCCGCCGACACAACAGAGCGGCATCGTCATGTTCCACGACGGCGGCGGGAACCGGCACCACACGGTCGCCGCGGTCGACCGGGTGATCGACCTCCTGCAGCGGCGTGGGTACCGGTTCGCGACCGTGTCGGACTTCGCGGGCTTGCGCCGCAACGACGTGCTCGTCCGTGCATCCCTGGCGGAACGGGTACAGGGGCTCACACTGCTCTTGAGCAGTTGGTTCACTCACTGGATCACCACATTGTTCGGTGCACTGACCGCACTCCTGCTCGTCGTGTGCGTCGCGCGCGGCGTCATCGTCGTCACGTTTGCGCGCCGGCATCGTCAACGCCAGCGGAGGGCCGTCATCGACCCATCGTTCACGCCGCCTGTGAGCGTCGTCGTACCGGCTTACAACGAGGCTGCGGACATCGGCGCGGCCGTGCGGTCGCTGGCTGCGAGCGACTATCCGGACTTCGAGATCATCGTCGTGGACGACGGCTCCACCGACGGTACGGGCGACGTTGTCACGGGGCTCGGTCTCGGCTCGGTGACGCTGATACGCCAGGACAACGCAGGGAAGGCGGCCGCGCTCAATACCGGGCTCGCGCACGCCCGCAACGACGTGCTCGTCCTCGTGGACGCGGACACGGTGCTCGACCCGCAGGCGTTGCGCGCGCTCGTGCAGCCGCTGCGCGATCCGACGGTCGGAGCAGTGAGCGGGAACGCGAAGGTCGCAAACCCGAAGAGGCTCATCGGGCGGTGGCAGCACATCGAATACGTCATCAGCTGCAGCGTGGAGCGCCGCATGTTCGACGTGCTGGAGTGCATGCCGTGTGTACCCGGTGCCATCGGCGCATACCGGCGGATCGTGCTCGACACGGTCGGACGGGTGAGTCGCGACACACTCGCGGAGGACACCGATCTCACCATGGCCGTGCAGCGTGCCGGCTGGAAGGTGCGCTACCAGCCTGACGCGCGAGCATGGACCGAGGTGCCCGTGTCCATGAGGGATCTCTGGCGGCAGCGGTACCGGTGGTCGTACGGCACGCTCCAAGCGATGTGGAAGCACCGCCGCGCCGCCAGGGAGAACGGGCCGGCGGGCCACCTCGGCCGGCGCGGCATTCCCTACCTGATCTTCTACACGCTCGTACTTCCCGTACTGAGCCCGGTGGTCGATGTGTTCGCCATCTACGGCGTGCTCGTGGTTGACGCCGTGCACGCGATCGAGATGTGGCTCGCGGTGAACCTGGTGACGATGGTGGTGGGTGCGTACGCGTTCCACCTCGACGAGGAGTCGCCGATTCCCCTCCTGCTCCTCCCGCTGCAGCAGTTCGTCTACCGGCAGCTCATGTACGGCGTGGTCCTGCATGCAATCAAGAGCGCGCTGCTCGGTGTTCGCGTCCGGTGGCAGCGCATCACGCGCACCGGCGACTTCCACACCGTGCCGGTGGACCTCGAGGCCGCTGCGTCGTCATCGATCGCATCGCTCTCTGCCGCCACGCCGGCGCGACGGACCCCTGAGCGGGCTCTCACACCCGCGTCGGCGTCCGCCGCGGCCGTGTTCGTCGACGACACGCGCCGGCGTACACGCCGTGGCATTCGGGTGGGTCTCGGCGCGGCGTCAGTCCTCGCGACCACCGCGCTCGCGGTCTTCGCGAGCCTCGCGATCCCGATCTGGACCCGGGGCGACCTTGGAGACCTCCCGGCGAGCTCGCGCCCGAGCGCGGTCACGCCGATCGCCGGGATGGACCCGACGACCTCGGCCCGGCCGCCTCGCCCGACATCGCCGGACCGCAACACGTCGCACGGCCTGACCGCGGCCGGATCAGCGGCGCGTGGCGTCACACAAGAGGCAGCAACGCCGCAAACGCGTCTCGCCGCGATCCGGCTCGCAACGGTCGATTCGGTCGATCCGCGCACCGTCACATCGCCGACCACCGCGCCGAAGCGGCATCGATCACCCTCCACCTCGACCACGACCTCGACCACGACGACGCGCCCGCCCAAGCCCCAGCGGCGCCGCTGAACCCGCACTGACGCCGCCGACAATGTGATCGGCTTCTCCGCCACAATGACGTACCCATACGTTGGCCATCGCCTCGGAGGTCGAGCAAGCAATGCACCCTGACGAAGAGCAACTGATCCGCGACCTTGCCGGCAAGGT
>JAMXLJ010000026.1 GCA_024281095.1 Acidimicrobiia bacterium
TCCAACAGACCATCGCGAACCAACCCGACGCCGTCTACATCCTCACCCAGGCCGTGCTCGTGCAGGAACAGGCCCTCCACGCCGCCCGCGACCAGATCAACACCCTCAACCAGTCCCTCGCCGAAGCACAACAACGACAGGCGCCCGCCCCCCTCACCGCGAGCGGCGGGGGCGGCTTCCTCGGCCACCTGTTCGGCCAGCCTTCCACCGGCGCTGCCCCCGCGGCCGCGGCGGCACCGGGCCCCGTCGTCGTTCAGCAAGCCGCACCGCAGCCCGGCGCGGGCGGCGGCTTCCTGCGGAACGCCGCCTCCATGGCAGTCGGCGTGGTCGCCGGCGACACCATCTTCTCCGGCTTGTCCGACCTGTTCGGCTGACACGGTTCGCCGGTCGGTGAAGATCGTTGCCGACGCGCGACGTTGCCCCAGCCTTTCGCCGCCTGCCTGGCCGGCGACAGGCTTGAGTCCACCTCGACGCTAGGCGCGCATGAAGCGGACGAAGGCCACCACGGTCACCGTCGCGATCGCGGCCACGCATGGGACGAGCACTTCGAGCAGCGGGTGTACGACCATGCCAGGAACGGTATGCGAAACGAGCGCTGCGGGATTGCACCTGGTGATCGTCGCCGGATGCGACCCGTCGGCGCTCGGGTTTTCGGGCCCGTCGCGTGCCGGGGAGGCGGCGGATCGGCCCGCCGACGAGACGTGACATCCAACGAACACGACGGAGCCGTCGCTCCGGGCGCGGCGTTCGGCTGTCCAGGTCTGTTGGCGGCTGGACGCCCGCGTCGCGGGCGGGGGGCTTGAGTGCGTCGACGCTGTTGGCTGGTGGTGTGCGCGGTGGTGGCGCTGACCGGCGCGTGCGGCGGCTCGTCCGGATCGGGCCAGCGTGGCGGCACGAGCACGACCGCGACCGCGCCGGACCCGGCCGGTTCGAACGCCGCGGCATGGATGACGCCACAGCAGCGCCGGCGCACCGATCAGTTGGTGAGCGTGTTCGAGAACGGCACGACGGACCTGCAGTACGGGTACGTCGAGCGCCTCGGCGACGGGCGCGGGTACACCGTCGGGCGAGGGTTCACCACCGCAAACGGCGATGCCCTCGCGGTGGTTCGCGCCTACACGGCCGCGAAGCCCGACAACCCGTTGGCGCGCTACCTAGCCGAGTTGCAACGGCTGGTCGCCGCCGCGTCCGACGACACCACCGGCCTACCCGGCTTCCCGGACGCGTGGCGGACCGCCGCGGCGGACCCGGCGTTCCGGACCGCGCAGGATGCGATCGTCGACCAGAACTCCTTCCTCCCCGCAATGAAGCACGCGATGGCGCTGCACGTCACGAGCGCCCTCGGCCGGGCGATCCTGTTCGACACCGTGTTCCAGCATGGTGACGATGCCGACCCCGACGGCACCCCCGCACTGATCGAACGCGCCGACGCAGCCGCCGGTGGCCCTCCCGGCCCCGGCGTACCCCAGACCCTGTGGTTGCAACAGTTCCTCACCGTTCGGCGCGACGATCTCGCGCACACCGCGAATGCCGCTTCACGAGCTTCGTCGGCTCAGTCGGTTGCACGGGTCGACGTGTGGCGCTCGCTTCTCGATCGGAGCAACTTCGCGCTCGACGGCCCGATCACGTTCACCTTCGGGGGCCAACCTTTTGTCGTTCCGTGATCTCCAGGGTGCGGCAGTTCCCTTGACGTGATGCCGGCCGCGCACCAAGGTCCTCGCCAATGACGGTGCGGTATCGCTCGCTGATTCAGGACAACGCTCGCTGGGACGGCTTCGTCCTGCGGCCGTCGGACGTCGTGATCAGCACGCCGCCGAAGTGCGGAACCACTTGGACGCAGATGCTGTGCGCGTTGCTGATCTTCGACGGACCTAGGTTCCCGGCACCGCTGAGTCAGCTTTCACCCTGGTTGGATCAGACCATCCGCCCGCTCGACGAGGTGTCCGCGCTCTACGACGCGCAAGAGCATCGTCGGTTCATCAAGACCCATACGCCGCTCGATGGACTCCCGCTGCGCGATGACGTCACCTATGTCGTGGTCGGCCGCGACCCTCGCGACGTGATGATCTCGATGGAACATCACTGGGCGAACATGGACCTCGAACGGGTCCTTGCGTTACGAGACCGCGCCGTCGGGAACCACGACCTGGCCACACTGCCCCCCAGGCCACCGCTCAGCGACGACCCGACCGAACGGTTCCGCGCCTTCGTACGGGAAACGCGCTACACGGGCGCGGTGAACCTCACCCAAGTGCTGCACCATCTCGACACCGCCTGGCAGGAGCGCCATGCGCCCAACATGATCCTGTGCCACTACGCCGACTACTCCACCGACCTGCCCGGCGAACTGGTCCGCCTGGCCCGGGCGCTCGGCGTCGACATCACCGACGAGCGTGCCCGGGAGCTGGCCGCCGAAGCGACCCTCGACCGGATGCGGGCCCGGGCGCGCGAGGTCATCCCCAATGCGGGTGCGATCTGGAAGAACGACCGGGCCTTCCTCCGCACGGGTGCGTTCGGGGAATGGCGCGCACGGGTGACCGAGGACGACCTCGTCGAGTACGACGCCACCGTCGCGGCGATCGCCTCACCCGGCCTCGCCACCTGGGCACACCACGGGCGACTCGCAAGCGGCACCGACCCAGCCATCGCCTGACCGGTCTCGGACGCCGACCACGTCACTGCCTGCAGCGGGTGGTCAGACGCGACGACGTCTCCGCCACTGCCGCCACACCCGTCGGGACGCTCCATGACCACTGAAGCCGTCAGGTCGTAGCGGCCGTGGCCGTAACCTCCGAGGCGTTCGCCGGCGGGGTCGCAGCGACCTGCGCGCCCGACGTCGCGGGCGCGAGTGCGACGAATCGCGCCGACGCGACGTACGCGACGACCACGGCGACGATCGCCACCGGCATGACCGCCAATCCGTCGGATGCCAGCAACAGCGTCGCGAGCAGGACCGACGTCAACGGAAGCCTCAGCATCACCGCGCTCATCGCACCGATGCCCATCGCCAAGCCCGGAACGAGCGGCAAGCCGGGAAGATGCGACAGCGCCATGCCGCCCGCAGCACCGATGAACATCGCCGGGAACACCGGCCCACCCCGAAAGCTGCTCAATGACACGCCGTACGCGAGACCCTTGAACGCGATCAGGCACACGAGCGCGCCGACGGAATAGGCGCTGGCGTGCGTGATGAGGGTCGGTAACGCGGCCTGCCCCGAGAACAGGACGTCGCTGCTGCTCTTGCCGGTGACCTCGACGTAGGCGATCGCGCAGCCGGCGACAGCCAGCCCGGCGATCGGCATGAGAAGCAAGAGACGTCGTCGAACGCGCGGCTGGAGATACAGGCCCAGCCAGCGGATCAGGGAGCCCGCGATCGCGGCCCCGAGGCCGATTCCGATCGCGTAACCGAACTGCGCAACGTCGGGGTGGCCGACGTGCGGCAGGTCCGGGATGGCGAGCGAGAACGTTCCCAACCCGGTCCACGAGTCGAGACCGATGAAGATCAAGGAGCCGATCCCGGCGGCCAGCAGTCCAGGGACGAGGACGATGCCGAGCATCGGGCCGCCGAGTCCCGAGGCCTCCATCAGGAGAAACGCACCGAGGATCGGTGAACCCAACAGGGTGCTGATCGCGGCGAAGCTCCCTGCTGCACTCACGACCGCGATCGTGGCCGCCGGAGCGTCCCGCCTCGCGAGCCGCACCGCGCAGACCGCGAGTCCGCCCCCGAGCGCGATCAGCGGCGCCTCGGGCCCCAGCACGACCCCGAGGGCCAGCGTCGCGAACGCTGCCAGCACGATCCCCGGGAGCTCGGCCGGCGCGGGTGCGCCCCCGGCCTTGAAGCCCTCCGCCGGCGGGTGACCGCCCGTCCCCGGCAGGTACCGCAACGTGAGCCCGACCAGAACACCTGCGAGGAAGAGCGGCAACACCGGCCACCACGTCGGCGCGGAGCGCAAGCCGACAGCGGCCGGGATGTCGGTGAACACCCACCGCTGCGACCGGTCGACCAAGTACAGGAACCCGTACGTCGCGGCCGATATCGGCACCCCTACGACTGCCGCGAGCAGAAGGAGCGCGCGGTAGCTCCTCGTGCGTAGCACCGCGACAGGATCGCCGGTCGCAGACGGGTTGTTCAGCGGTGTCGCCTCCTTACGGGCATCTCCACGGCGCGTGACGATGCGCTCACGAGCCTTCTACCGAAGCATCAACATTGGTGGTGCTACGGCGCAACGGTCATCATGCAAGGTGGGTGATGCGACACACAGAGCAATACAGTCATGACAACGGATCGCAGTTCACCTCGAGCCGATGCGGTGACGATTGCCGCGCGCGGAAACTGCCGAGCCTTCGATCTGGGCCACCTCACGCGCGGTCGCGAACCGCTCCCAGTACACGGCCGCGATCGCGCTGATCCAGACCCAGAACGTCGCGATGATGCCGATCCACGACAGGAACGCCAGCGCGATGCCGAACCCACCGTACGAGTGACCGTACGCGCTGAGCCAGTTGCGCATGAGCGCAGCGGAGATCGCGTTCACGATCCCGAACACGATGACCGAGAAGGCCGCCCCCGGAACGAGATGGCGCCACTCGAAGGGAAGATCGAGTACGAGGCGGGGCGTCAACAGGTAGAAAAGGAAATTCGCACCGCCAAGCAGCGGAAGCATGAGTGCGACAAACCACCACGGACGGCTCTGGGCCCAGTATCGAAGTGTGAGGGCCAACGCGGTGTTGGCCAGCATCAACGCGAGCCAAGCTGCGCCGCGGCCGAACTTCTTCATTCCTCGCAGTGGCTCGACACGAAACGCTCTCGCGTATGCCGTTTGAACCGTCGTCGCAACACTGAAGCCGGTGACGAACAGCGAGCCGATGCTCAGACTGAGGGCCACGTTCCGGCCGGAGCGTGCGTTGGTGAACGTCTGGCGCACGAGCGCGGCGGTCTGGCCCTGGAGGTGGAAGCGTTGGATGACCACAACCGCGATCGTGCGGTGGGGATTGAACGCTTCGATGATCGCGTAGCCGACGATGAACAACGGGACGACGGAGATGAACATGTTCCCCGCGATGAGGAACGCCAGTTGCTTGCCGTCGATCTCCTTGAACCGCCGGAACGTGGCGATCGGAAAGCCGAGCAGCGGGCGCTGCTCGAGAGCGTTCAAATGATCGGCGGATCGGCGACCCGCCGATCCAACCCGCTCCGCCCATGACCTCAGCGCCGGCATCGGCGCAAAGCGGTCGATTCCGCCCGTTCATCCGACTGGGCCCGCGACACCGGGGAAGGGAACTCGCCTTTCCGCGTGCCACACCGGGCTCGGCTCCCCACCATGTCAGTAGGGCGCTGCTTGGTTCCCCAGTCTTCATCCGACACGGATGAACCCGGCGATCCAACCGTGAGTGTCAGCGCGTCTACGCACCGAGCACGCCGTGAGCGTCGACCTGGCACTGGCGGCAGATCTCGACCCGCATACGTACGTCGTTCTCGGTGAGAGGCGGCGGTCCCGCCGACTCCCTCACTCGGCCCATCATTGACTGAATGACTCATTCAATCTAGTCTCGTCCGGTGGCGCCTGTTTCTCAGGTGGATCGCTTGGCCGACATTGCCGTCGGGGCAACTCGGGTCTTCGGCCGGCTCGGATACCGGCGCGCGCAGATGGCGAACGTGGCGGCCGAGGCCGGCCTTTCGAGCGGCGCCGTCTACACGTACGTCGCGAGCAAGGAGGCGCTGTTCCACCTGGTGTTCGCGGTCGGGTTCGGCGAGGTCGGCGACGGGCTCCCCGCCCTTCCGATCGCGACGCCGCCTTTCGCCGAGACTCTGCAGCTCATCGGGCGCGGCCTTCGCAAGTCGATGGCGACGCCTCGGTTGCGCGCCGCACTGGATGACGACGCGCCCGACGACGTCCGGGCCGAGTTCGCCGAGATCATCGAGGAGCGTTACGACGCCGTGGAAAGAACGTGGCCGCTGCTGGCCGTGATCGAACGTTGTGCCGTCGACCTTCCCGAACTCGACGCCGTGTACTTCCAACGGGGCCGGCGCAGTTATCTCGGCGAGTTGGCCCGGTACCTCGAGCAGCGAACCGCGAGCGGGCACCTGCGCGCCCTGCCCGACACGGCCGTGTGCGCCCGGATGATGACGGAAGCGATCGTGTGGTTCGCGTGGCACCGCCGCGAGGACCGTGACGCCAAGACGTACGACGATGCGGTGGCGCGCACGACGATCGTCGAGATGCTCGGCAACGCGTTCATCCCGGATCGATGACCTCGACGATCGCGCCTGCGTCGCCCGCGGCAACCTCGCAGCAGACACGGATTCCCGCGTTGCATGTGCGGTCGGTCGTCGCGATCGCTGCGGCACTCGTCGCCGTCGAACTTGCGGTCGGGGCGCGCTACGGCTTGCACCGCGACGAGCTGTACTTCCTCGCGTGCGCGCGGCATCTGGCGTGGGGCTACGTCGACCAGCCGCCGCTCGTGCCCGCCGCCACCTGGATCGCGATACACACCTTCGGCGCGTCGGCCGTCTCACTGCGGATCCTGCCCGCGTTGGCCGCCGGAACCGTCGTCATCCTGACCGCGCTGATCGCGCGGGAGCTGGGCGGTGACCGGACGGCACAGGTGCTCGGCGCGCTGGCAGCTGCCACTTCGCCGCAGGTCCTGGGCGCGCTGCACCTGATGTCGACCACATCGTTCGATCTGCTGTTTTGGTCCCTGCTCACGCTCGTGATGCTGCGCATCCTGCGCACGAACGACGAGCGGCTGTGGGTCGCGTTCGGGACGCTGACCGGTGTCGCCCTGTTGAACAAGCTCAATGTCGCGTTCCTCGTCGCCGGACTCGCGATCGCGCTCCTGATCGACGGCAAACGGCGCCCGTTCCGGAGCAAGTGGCTGTGGACGGGCGCGTTGATCGCGTTCGTGCTGTGGTTGCCGAACGTGTTGTGGAACGCGCAACACGACTGGGCGGCGATCGAGATGGTCCGTAGCCTGCACCGCGAAAACGGTGGCGCCGGCGCGGTCGTCGGCTTCATCCCGTCGCAATTCCTCGTCGTCGGCCCGGTACTCGTCGTGTTCGTGCTCGGCGGGTTGCGCCGCCTCTTGTCGTCGGCGTGGACCCGCTCACTCGCTCTCACCTACTTGATCCTGCTCGCGTGGTTCACGGCCACCGGAGCCAAGCCGTACTACCTCGCCGGCACGTACTTCGTGCTCTTCGGTGCAGGTGGCGTTTGGGTCGAAGATCGCATCGCGCGCCATGGCGGGCGACTGCGCCTGCGCGGGTGGATCGCGCTCATGCTCGCCGGCGTAGTCGTCGCGCTACCGCTCACCCTTCCAGTGCTTCCCGCGCAGACGCTGCCAAAGTCGGGATGGGAAGGAAACATCAACAAGGATCTCAGCGCGACGCTCGGGTGGAAACGGTTCGTCGGGCAGATCGCGGCGGTCGCCGGCTCGCTCACGCCGAGCGAACGCGCGCATCTCGTGGTGTTCGCCGGCGACTACGGCGCTGCGGGTGCTCTCGATTTCTGGGGCTCGCGGTATGGGCTCCCCCACGCGATCAGTGGTCACAACAACTATTGGTGGTGGCGGCCGCAGGACACGCCCGACAACTCGACCACGATCGCGGTCAACCTCTCGCGCCGGCACCTGCTCTCGATCTTCACGCAGGTCGTCCCGGCGGGAACGGTCACGTCACCTCACAACGTGTGGACCGAAGAACGCGGCGAGCCGATCTGGATCTGCCGCGGCCAGAAGGTCAGCTGGCGTGGGGCGTGGCCCGCCGCCCGTCACTACGGCTGACGCCTGCGGAAACGAGCTCGACGGGGGTGCAGGCGATTTCGGGCCATGCGTGTCACGGAGCGGGCGACGTCATCGAACGCGTGCAGCCGGCAGACCCACTTCCCGCGCCGCTCTCATCCGACGCTCACCGTGAAGTACGTACCGTCCACCCCGACGCCGCGGCGTCACAGCCCCGTGACCGCCAGCGACGCCAGGGGAGAGCAGCGTTCCCGAGATGACCCCCTCGGGGGCTCTCCCCGCGACCCCGCCCTCGAGCGCGCCCCAGATCGCGTTTCCTCGACACGTCACCGACGCGCCGTGATCCGCGCTGGTTGGCCGCAGCGAATCGCGGCGAGGGACGACAAGGAGGATGCAATGTCCGCGACTGACGAGGCGGTCGTGCGCCGCTTCTACGAGGAGATGAACAACGACCGCAAGAACGAGCTCGCGCCCGACCTGTTCACCGCCGATCACCGTCTGCACGACCCGCAGGTGCCGGCGGCCGACGGTCCGCGAGGGATGGTCGACACGGTGGCGGTGTACCAGCGTGGCGTCGACGGGCACTGGGACATTCAGGAGCTTTTCTCGGCCGGGGACCGGGTCGTGGTGCGCTGGGTCGGGACCGGCACCCACGTCGCAGAGGTCAACGGCATCCCGCCGACCGGCAGGCCGGTACGGGTGGAGGCGATCACAATCCACCGGATGCGCGAGGGGAAGATCGCCGAGACCTGGGAGGTGTGGGACACGCTCGGCTTCCTGCAGCAACTCGGCGCCCTGACCACTTGAGCGCCGGGGCGGGAAAGGGGTCGTGAGACCTAATTCCGGTGTGGCTGCGCCGGGACCGGAAATGCCGAGGGGCGCCGTTTGCGGCGCGGTCGCAGTGCGTCGAGCCCGGCCATCGCGGCGCCGGTGAGGAACGCGCCCAGCGACGCGACCGTCACGGTATCCGACGCGAGGTACAGGCCGATCGGCCACACCACCCAACCGCAGATGACCAGCACCACGGTGCCATGCAGCAGCGGGTCAACACGAACGCGCGCACCTGGCCCGAAGGCTCGCGTCATGGGCATCGACATCCCTCGACACCAGTGTCGGGGACGCGCATGAGAGAACGATGAAACCACGCGCGCAGCGCCCTGTCCGACGGGGTGCCACACGCGACCATCGTCGCGGTCCGGCGATGCGCCGTCGGCGTCACCGGACTCGCGACAATGACCAGTTGTGAGATCAACACGATTGGGCCCCAGCCGGGCGGTGCATCGCTGCGGGCTCGGATCGCTGGATCGGCGTGACTTCCTTACGCTCCTTGCGGGCGGGTTCGTGGCCGCGCTCAGCGGCTGCGCACCGTCGGCGGCCCGGCGGCCGGCGCGTCGCGTGCTCCGACCGCCGTCACCGCCGCCGGTGTCACCGAGCTCGTCGGCCGCGACCGGCCCGGCGGTGACCTACGCGACGGGCCCACCGCGGCCGCTGCCACCCATCCCGCCACCCCATCCGGGTCCACCGCGGGTGGTCTCGCGTGCACCGCGCCCGACGAACCAGGTCGCGCTCACGATCGACGACGGGTACTGCGCCCCGTGTGTCGACGGGTACGTGGCGTTCGCCGAACGCAGCGGTATTCCGCTCACGTTCTCACCCAACGGCCGTTTCCACGAGCTGTGGGCGCCGCACGCGGCGGCGTTGCGGCCGTTGATCGCGGCCGGCCAGATTCAGATCGGGAACCACACCTGGTCGCATCCCGACATGCGTCATCTGAACGACACCGGCGTGCGCATCGAGATCGAACGCAACGACGACTGGATCCAAAAGACGTTCGGGATCACCGCCCGGCCCTACTTCCGACCCCCCTATGGCATGCACGACCACCGCATCGACGACCTTGCCGGCAGCCTCGGCTACACGACCATCCTCATGTGGAACGGCACCCTCGGGGACGCCACCCTCGAAACACCCGCCGACATTCTCGGACTCGCCGAGCGGTGGGTACGCGCCGGTGCGATCGTCCTCGGTCATGCCAACCATCCCACCGTCTTGGGTCTGTTCGACCAACTCGACGCGCTGCTCGCTCAGCGCAACCTGCGGCCGGTCACCCTGGACACCATGCTCGGCACCAGCCGCGCGCACGGCTAAACGAACTCTGCGCCCGGGTCGGGAGCCGATCCTTCCCTCGGCCGGGGCCCACAGCACCGGAAGCGAGGTCGCGCCGCACCGCATGTGCACAAAACGAGATTGCAGTGAATGATGAAGAGACGGTGAGCACAGTCGGATGTGATCTGGCGCCGCCGACAATGTGATCGGCTTCTCCGCCACAATGACGTACCCATACGTTGGCCATCGCCTCGGAGGTCGAGCAAGCAATGCACCCTGACGAAGAGCAACTGATCCGCGACCTTGCCGGCAAGGT
>JAMXLJ010000027.1 GCA_024281095.1 Acidimicrobiia bacterium
CGAGGATGCCGGCGGCGTTGTCGACGAGCTCGGCGCGATGGCCGAGGTCAACCGTGAGCTTCCTCGCGTTGCCGCCGCCGACGTACAGCCGGTCGATGTGGAGCAGCGCGTCGAACATCTCGACCGCCGCCAGGACGCGTTTGCTCCACCGGCGGTTCCCGATCCGACGGCGCGTGCGATTCCCGAGTTCGTCCTGGAAGGTGCCACGCCCCTGGAACGGCATGAGTGCAAGCTCGAGGTGTGGAGTCGGCACACCATCGAAAAAGATCGCGGTCCCGAGCCCCGTGCCGAGGGTGAGCACAAGCTCGAGCCCCTCGCCTCGGATCACGGCGAGGCCGTGCATGTCGGCATCGTTCGCAAGCCGTGTCGGCTTCCCGAGCCGGCCGTCGAGCTCGGCCGCGAGCGGGAACCCGGCCCAGGCATGCACGAGCTTGCGCGACATCGGCGTGCCCGGCCCAGCCTTGGTCGACAGGTTGGGCGCGGTGAGCACCCGGCCGTGGCGCACGAACCCGGGAAAGCCCACCGAGACGCGATCCCAGCGCGGGAGCTCGTGAGTCAGCTTGTCGAGCTCGCGGATGAGGACCCGAGGCGGGCACGGGTACGGCGTCTTGGTACGAACCCGATCGACGATCTTCCGGCCGTCGGCGTCGAGGACCGACGCCTTGAGGCCTGTACCGCCGATATCGATCGCGAGCGTCGTCGGAGGCGTCGCTCGCTCTTGTTCCGGCATTCCCACCGCTACCGTCGGCTCGCTCACTGCCACCGCGTCGAGACTACCGACCATCTCGACGCCGCGCCGGCAGCTCACGAAGAGCTACAGCTTCGAATCCTCGAGTTCGAGACGTGCGTAGCCGGCCGAGTGCACGCCCACAGCGACAAGACCGACTGCGAGCATCGCTACGCCGGCAATCCACGCCGCTCGGCTCGCGGCGGGAGATGTTGTCGAGCTCAACGGGAGAGGCTGATGATCCGGCGCAGCGTGCCGCAGTTGATCAGCAAGTCGACCGCGTGCCACAAGGTCTCGATCATCTCGTTGCGGCACCGACCGAACACGATGGCCGTCGTGAAGGGCTGACCAGATGTGGCGCCGACGAGATCAACGGTCGATCCCACAGCGGTGCTCGCCAGGGTGCTCGCTCAGTCTTCGTGTGGTGGGCGAGCCTCGAAGAAGGGCACACCGAATGGTGCGCAGCCCATCTCCTTACCGTCGAGCAAGATTTGCATGGCAGATATGGCGTGGCGCTGGTGATCAGGTTTCGTCGTAGCGGATCCGGATGATGTCGTCCCCGAGCACCGCGAGTTCTTCGGCGGTTGGCTGATGGCCTTTGTCTATCGCGAGCCCAAGATTGCTTGGCCGCGTACGTTCGAGCGCCACGACGAAGGCGGAACCGACCTCGCTGCGGTCACGCACGAGTTCGCCATGGCCATGACGGCGTTTGCCTCGGCTGGTGACCGTGACCGGAATACCGTCCGCGAAGTTGAGTCGCCAGGGGCGGTCAGTGAACACGGTGGGCGTTCCGTGTACGTCGTGTAAGCCGACCGGAACGCGCAGCGGTTGATGCGAACGTCGACCGGTGAACTCGAGTACTGCCATCCAGGACGGAAACAATCGCCACAACGGTGTGCCGAGCGTCGCGCGAACGGTCGGGTTCAACACGCGCACGAGCGCCGCCGGTGGCGGATGATGCCGCACCCTCGGTCGGTCGCTGGACGAAGCCACATTGCCTCCTCAGATCGCACGCACAGACTGTCGCATCAGGGCTTGTCGTGCGAATGCGTTGCGGCAGTTCGGTCCGCATTTGTCAACGCTCGACGGCGTAGAGGTGCCAGGGATCCGGGATGCCTTTGAGGTCATGTTCGCCTCGGTCTTGGAACTCGATGGCGGACCGGGCGATGAGGTCTTTGAGCGTCGCGGAGACGAGGACGTCTCCGGGACGGGCGAGGGAGGCAATGCGTACCGCGATGTGAACGGCGATCCCGCTGAGATCTTCGCCTCGGACTTCGCATTCCCCGACGTGCAGTCCCGTGCGGAGCTCAATGCCGAGGGACCTTGCCCGGTCGATAATGGCCTGTGCGCAGTGGATGGCGCGGGCGGGGCCGTCGAAGGAGGCGACGAACCCGTCTCCGGTGGTGTTGATCTCGCGGCCGCCGAAGTGTCGTAGCTCGTCGCGCACGGCGCGGTCATGAGCATCGAGCAGGGCGCGCCATTGGTGATCGCCTTCGGACGCGGCGCGTTCTGTGGATCCGACGATGTCGGTGAAAAGCACGGTCGTCAGGACGCGGTCCACGTCGATTGGGGCCGCTGCCCGGTCAAGAACTCAGCGACGTCATCGGCGACCACGACGTTGCCGCGCGCTCGACCACGAGTGCGTCGTCATTCAGCATCTTGGCTAGGCGCCTTTGACGCATGTGCTGGGCCGTGAACGAGCGCCGCGTACCCCAACGGGGTGACGCATTCTGGGTTGAGGGCGTATAGAAACGGGACGCACACGATGTTGCCGCCAGACGCGAAACTGTCCGGTGACGCCCGGCGGAGGCGAAGCAGGCCGAGGGAGCGCAGTAGCGCGTTGCGGTGTCAGCGCGAAGTCCCGTGCGTCGACCGATCAGTCCGCCAAAGCCGGCACCGCGTCTTGCGCTTCGGAAGGCCGCACCCCGTGCTGAAGGAGCGGCAATGAGTGACACGACGATGACTCGCTCTGCCACCGATATCCGGCCTTTCGCGCGGCTGTACTGGCAGCAAGGTCGTACCAGCCGCAATTTCTCTGCCGCGGCCGACGTCTCGTTGCCGGCCGCCGTGACGTGTTTCCGGACGTGTATGTCAACGCGCCGCGCAGCTGGACCGAACAGGCGCACCACGACCTCATCTACTTCAACGAAGCCGAAATGGGTGGCCACTTCGCCGCGTGGGAACAGCCGCAGATCTTCGGCGCAAGAGTTGCGCGCCGCGTTCCGCACGCTGCGTTGAAGCCGCACAACGCTCTGGCATCAGCGCACGATGCGATCACCAAATGTGAGGAGGTCCACCGTGACCGAAACCACGATCCGCCCGTTTCGTGTCGAGGTTTCCGACGAAGCACTCGCTGATCTCCGCCAGCGCATTGGCGCGGCGCGCCTTCCGAACCGGGAGCTTGTCGACGACCGCTCACAGGGTGTGCAGCTCGCGACGATCGAGGAACTCGCCCGCTACTGGGCGAGCGACTACGACTGGCGACGCTGCGAGGCGCGCCTGAACGCGCTGCCGCAGTTCGTGACCACGATCGACGGCGTCGACATCCACTTCATCCACGTGCGGTCGGGCCACGAGAACGCGTTGCCGTTGATCATGACGCACGGTTGGCCCGGGTCGGTCGTCGAGCTGCTCGAGGCCGTCGGACCGCTCACCGACCCGACTGCGCACGGCGGCCGGGCCGAAGATGCGTTCCATCTCGTGCTGCCATCGCTCCCCGGCTACGCCTTCTCCGGAATGCCCACCGAGCTCGGTTGGAGCCCCGCGCGCGTTGCCCGCGCGTGGGACGAGTTGATGCACCGGCTCGGCTACACGCGCTATGTCGCTCAGGGTGGTGACGTCGGCGCGGCCGTGACTGATGCGATGGCGCGCCAAGCACCGGCGGGACTGGCCGGCGTGCACATGAATCTGCTCGTCACGGGACTCGCCGGTGGCCCCCATCCGTCCGAGACCGCGGAAGAACGTGCCGCGGGCGAGGCGCTCGCAGCCTTCCAAACCAGCGGCTCCGGGTACTACCTCGAACAGTCGACTCGGCCGCAGACCATCGGCTACGCGCTGGTCGATTCTCCGATAGCGCTCGCGGCCTGGATGCTCGACCACGACACCGACAGCTACGTGAAGATCGCCGACGCATTCGTCAACAAGGAGCCGACCGGAAACCTCACCCGCGACAACGTGCTCGACAACATCACGCTGTACTGGCTCACCGGCACCGGTGCCTCGGCGGCCCGGTCGTACTGGGAGCGCGCCCACGCGCAAGTCGCCGCAGCCGCCGCCAGCCAGACACCCCCGCCGGCGTCGGTTCCTGTCGCGTTTACCCAATTTCCCGGGGAACTCTTCCGCGCACCACGTAGCTGGGTCGAACAGGGCTACCCGAACGTTCTCTACTTCAACAAAGCCGAACGCGGCGGTCACTTCGCGGCATGGGAAGAGCCCGACCTCTTCACGAGCGAGTTGCGGGCCGCGTTCCGGTCGCTGCGCTGATCTCAGCAGACATGTCTTCCGATCGTCCGCCAGAGAACGAGCCCTTCTCGCCGATCCCGTACACCAGCGAGGTCTTCCCGACCGAGCGTGCCGATCCCGGGCACAGGCCGGGCCGACGACACGGGACCGGGAACGGCAATCACTCGAGACGCGCGCACGCGAAGTCCCGTCCTTGGTTCCACCCTCGCCCACAGCCCCGACGCCGAGCGGACCTCATGGGATTCAACGCGTTCATGTGGCTGATCGCGCTCGTCCTCGTCGTCGCACTCCTCTTCTGGTTCTGAGGTCTGAAAGGGGATCCCATGGGAGCGAGCTGTTGGGCGGACAACGGGACTAGTGAAGGGTGAGTGCGATGTTTCGCCACCGCAATGAGCTCGGCGTCGAAGGCACGCTCCCCCCGTTTGACGGGGCCACGGCCTGGCTGAACTCCGAACCGTTGACACCGGAGGGTCTCGCCGGCCGCGTCGTTCTTGCGAGCTTCGGCACCTACACGTGCATCAACTGGATCCGATCGTTGCCGTACGTGCGCGCGTGGGCGGACAAGTACGCCGACAATGGCCTGGTCGTCATCGGCATCCAGACGCCCGAGTTCGACTTCGAGGGCCAACTCGAAAGTGTCGAGAGGGCGCTCAAGGAGATGGACGTCCGCTACCCGGTCGTCGTCGACAACGACTACGCCGTGTGGCGCGCGTTCGACAACAACTACTGGCCGGCCCTCTACTTCGTCGACGCGCAGGGCCGGATCCGCCACCACCATTTCGGCGAGGGCGAGTACCAACAATCCGAGATGGTGGTCCAGATGCTCCTACGCGAGGCCGGCTCCGATATCGAGCAGGGCCTGGTACGAATCGAGCCCCAAGGCGTCGAGACCCCAGCCGACTGGGTGAGCCTGGGCTCGGCTGAGAACTACCTCGGCTACGGGCGTGCCGCCGGTTTCGCATCGCCGGGCGGCGCGGTCCCGGACGAGCATCACGTCTACTCGGCACCCGCCGCGTTGCGGCGGAACCAGTGGGCGCTGTCCGGCGACTGGCGGATCGGTGTGGTCCCGGCGCTGCTCGCCGAGCCCGGCGGTTCCATCTCGTATCAGTTCCACGCGCGCGACTTGCATCTCGTGATGGGACCTCCGGCGCGGCACGCGTCGGTGCGTTTCCGGGTGCGTCTCGACGGTGAGGCGCCAGGGCGCGCCCACGGCGTCGACGTCGACGAGAGCGGCAACGGCACGGCGGATTACCAGCGGATGTACCAGTTGATCCGCCAGCCCCGCCCGATTCGCGACCAGAAGTTCGAGATCGAGTTCCTCGACGCCGGCGTCGAGGCGTTCGTGTTCACCTTCGGATGACAAAGGAGCCATGACCATGTCGCAGGCGACATCCTCTCCACTCACGGTCGTGCTCGTGCACGGCGCCTTCGCCGACAGCTCGAGTTGGGCCGGCGTCATCGAACGCCTTCAAGGAAAAGGCGTTCGTGTCGTCGCGGCCGCCAACCCGCTGCGAGGCATATCCATTGACAGCGCATATGTCGCGAGCCTGTTCGACCAGATCCCCGGTCCCGTTCTCGCGGTGGGCCACTCGTACGGCGGCGCGGTGATCTCGAACGCGGCGACACGCGCGAGCAACGTTGTGGGCTTGGTCTACGTCGCCGCGTTCGCGCCCGACGAAGGTGAGCGCCTGGGCGAGGTCGAAGCCGCCTCCAAGGACAGCGTCCTCAATACGGCGTTGGTGCCGCACCAGTACCCAACCGGAAACGGTGCGGCGACCGAGTTCTCCATCGACCCCGCCAAGGCCCGCGAGGCGTTCGCGGGTGACTTGTCCGACGCACAGGCGGAATTGATCGGGACCATCCAACGGCCCGTGTCGGAACTCGGGTTCTCGGAACCGTCCGGTGTGCCAGCGTGGAAGACGCTGCCGTCCTGGGCCGTCGTCGCCACTGGCGACCGGGCCGCCGGGACAGATGTGGTCCGCGCGCACGCCGAGCGCGCCGGCGCCGACATCACCGAGGTCGAGGGTTCTCACGTGATCATGATCTCCCAGCCCCAGGCCGTGACCCAGGTGATCGAAACCGCCATCGCGAAGGTCGGCTGACCACGATGGTCGACGACACGCTGGGCTTGACCGCTGGCTCGCGTTGTCCGTCGTGCGTCCTCGGGTGTCCCCTGGGAGAGGAAAGCGATCATGAGTGACACGACGATTGCGAGGGCCGACACCACGATCCGTCCGTTCCGAATCGAAGTCCCTGAGCATGAGATCGAAGAGCTGCGCCGCCGCATCGATGCGACACGCTGGCCCACCAAAGAACTGGTCACCGATCGGTCGCAGGGTGTGCAGCGGGAGGTCGCACAGGCGCTCGCCGATTACTGGACAACCGAGTACGACTGGCGCCGGTGCGAGGGCCGCCTGAACGCGCTGCCCCAGTTCAGGACCGCGATCGACGGCGTCGACGTCCACTTCATCCATGTGGAGTCGAAACACGAGAACGCGTTGCCGTTGATCATGACGCACGGCTGGCCGGGCTCGATCATCGAGCTGCTCGAGACGATCGGCCCACTCACGGACCCGACTGCGCACGGCGGACGCGCCGAGGACGCGTTCCACCTCGTGCTGCCGTCCATCCCCGGCTACGGATTCTCCGACGAGCCAACCGAGCTCGGCTGGGGCCCCATCCGCATCGGCCGGGCCTGGGAGCAGCTGATGCGGCGCCTCGGGTACACCCGCTACGTCGCGCAGGGCGGCGACGTGGGCTCCCAGGTCACCGACGCGATGGGCCGCCTGGGACTCGAAGGTTTGATCGGCATCCACACGAACCTGCTCACGCCGGCACTGGGCGACCCTCAGGCTCTCAGCGCGTCACCACCCACCAAAGAAGAACGTGCTGCCCTCGACCAGCTCGAAGCGTTCCACGCGACCGGTACGGGCTACTTCATCGAGCAGGCGACGCGCCCCGAGACGATCGGCTATGCGCTCCTCGATTCACCCATCGCCCTCGCGGCCTGGATGATCGATCACGACACGGACGCCTACCAAAAGATCGCCCGCGCCTTCGTCGACAAGCAACCCTCGGGCAATCTCACCCGAGAACACATCGTCGACAACATCACGCTCTATTGGCTCACACGAACCGGGGCCGCGGCGGCGCGCTCGTATTGGGAGGAAGGACAAGAGAACGCTCGTGCCGCCGGCCAGGCTCCCACGCCGGTCGCAGTACCGGTCGGCTTCACCACGTTCCCTGGGGAGATCTGGCGCACGCCGCGCAGTTGGGTCGAGCGGGCATACCCCAACGTCGACATCTACTTCAACGAGGTCGACAAGGGCGGCCACTTCGCCGCCTGGGAAGAACCGGAGCTCTTCTCGGACGAGTTACGCGCCGCCTTCCGGCCACTGCGCTAGGCGTGAGACGCGAGAAGTGCATCCAGAGATGTCGTTGTGCATCGTCCGACAGCGCGTTGGCGTCGTAGCGTCCCGGTCCACGGACGCGACCTTTCGGGCAACGAGGTCTTCAACACGCCCACGGGCGTCGCGCCTCGTGTTCGATTTCGGGCCCGTGAAGCACCCTGCCGCCCCACGGGTCGTGATCGGCGCCGTGTGCCACGAACCAGGGCATGGACCAGTAACTCACCGGGCGCGACGATGCACTCGGAGCGCGACCTTCGACATGGTGCGGAACGAACACTCCTTGGCTGGGAGAGGGGTACATGACGGCATTCGGGGAGCACCGATCGGGGTCGGCTCGCACGCCGCCGCCGAACGATCGTCCGCCCGCCCCGGCGCCGCCGCGCCGGCCGCGCTGGCACGCCCTCGCGCTGCTCGTCGGGCTGCTGCTCACGACGCTGCTGTTGTTCACCCCGAGCATGACGAAAACGACACCGAACCACACGTACACCTACACCCAGTTGCTGCAGGCGGTCTCGACCAACCAGGTGAAGACCGCGACCATCGACTCCAACGGCAAGGTCACGGGCCAGCTCCGCAACGGTGACAACTACAAGTCGCAGATCCCGACCGCGCTGCGAGACAACCAGCTCGCGCCGTTGCTGGCCCAGCACAACGTGCAGATCAAGGGCAAGGGCCCCGCCGGCACGACCGCCTTGTCGGTGATCGTCAGCCTGTTGCCGCTGGTGTTCTTCATCGGTGTGTTCCTCTGGTTGGGTCGCCGCGCCCGCAAGCAGCTCACCGGCGGGATCATGGGGTTCGGTGGCTCGAAGGCGCGGCTGTACGACGAAGATCGCCCGAAGACGCGCTTCGCCGACGTTGCCGGCTACGAGGGCGCGAAGGCCGAGGTGCAGGAGGTCGTCGACTTCCTGAAGCACCCCGAGCGCTACGAGCGGGTCGGTGCGGTCGGGCCGAAGGGCGTCTTGATGGTGGGGCCGCCCGGCACCGGAAAGACGCTCATGGCGCGAGCGGTCGCCGGTGAGGCCGAAGTGCCGTTCCTCGCGCTCACCGGTTCGAGCTTCGTGGAGCTCTTCGTCGGCGTGGGAGCGTCACGGGTGCGTGACCTGTTCGCCGATGCCCGCAAGCGCGCGCCGTCAATCATCTTCATCGACGAGATCGACGCGATCGGCGGGCGACGTGGCGGCTCCCTTGTGTCCAACGACGAGCGGGAGCAGACCCTCAACCAGTTGCTGGCCGAGATGGACGGCTTCGATCCGGCGACGGGTGTGGTCGTGATCGCGGCGACGAACCGGGTGCAGACGCTCGACCCCGCGTTGTTGCGGCCGGGTCGGTTCGACCGGACCGTCGAGATCCCGCTGCCGAACCAGTCCGAGCGCGCGGCGATCCTCCAGGTCCATGTGCGCGACAAGAAGCTCGCCGGTGTCGACCTCGAGGTCGTGGCGCGCGGCACCCCGGGCTTTTCCGGCGCGGATCTCGCCAACCTCGTCAACGAGGCCGCCATCAACGCGGTGCGCGCGGGGCGCGACACCATCACCGCGGACGATTTCGACAACGCACGCGACCGTCTCCTGCTCGGCCGCCGAGACGCCATGAACGCGCTCCTGCCCGACGAGAAGCACGCTGTCGCGGTCCACGAGTCGGGCCATGCCGTGGTGGCCGCGCTGTCCGAGCATGCCGATCCGGTCGCCAAGGTCACGATCCTTCCGGCCGGACAGGCACTCGGTGTGACCCAGCAGCTCCCGGAGGACGAGCGGCATCTGTATTCCGAGAGTTACCTACGGGACTCGCTGGCGGTCCGGCTCGGTGGAAGAGCCGCCGAAGTGCTCGTCCTCGGTGAAGCCTCGAGCGGCGCGGCGAGTGACCTCGCCGGGGCCACCGAGCTCGCGACGAGGATGGTGCGGGACTGGGGCCTTTCGCCACGACTCGGCCCGATCGGCTTCTCGAACGTCCAACCCGACGGCGTCGGAGTGGGCGGTTTCGCGCGCGCACCGTACGCGGAGGCCACGCAACAGGTCATCGACGAGGAGGTGGCGCGGTTGTTACGCGAGGCTGAAGCGACCGCGACCGAACTGCTGCGGACGCACCGCGCCCCATTCGATCGTGTCGTCGAGTCGCTGCTCGAGCACGAGACGATCGACGGCGCGGTGCTCCTCGCGCTGTTGAACGACAACCCGCGCGACGATTCGGCCCCGCGCGGACGCGAGCCGGCCCTGCCGGCCTCGGGCTCACCGAGCTGACGCGCAGTTGATCGCGCCCGTCGTCATGCTCGCGACGGTTTCATCGTGGGCATCTGCACGCCGGCTGTTTCGGCGGTGCCGCTGTGGTCGACGACCCTGAAGAGCGTGAGGCCTCGATCCTCGATGATGCACGTCAATCGATCGACGGCTGACTATGTGATGAACCTGGAGCGTTGCGGTGTCTTGCGCGGCGCGGTCCGAATCAACGCAACAGAAACCGTCGCGAGTCAGATGTGTCGTGCTCGTTCGTCGGCAACGGCGAGTACCGACCGGACCGCTTCGACGTCGAATGGTGCTTCCGCCAACGTTTCGGGGTCCCACTGGCTGCGTGGGGTAGCGAAGTAGTCGCCGCCGTAGACGTGGATCGCGGCGGTGTACGACGCCGACGGATTGGAGACGGCGTGGATCGCTTCGATGCCGAGGAGGGCAACATCGCCGGTCCGAAGGCTCTTGTGGCCCGCGCGTTCGATCCCTCGCGCGGTACGTCGAAAGAACGCGTTCTCTTCGCCGCCTCCGTAGATGCCATTCGCAGCCCACATCCGGTGGTCGTGCGGGAACAGCTCGACGCGGGGTGGCCACACGAACTGCAACACCGTGAACTCGTCAGACCGGTGCAAGCAGCGGAAGCCGCCTTCGTTCGCGGTACCCAACACGTCGTCGATCGCAGCGGGTTCCGACACGGCACGTTGGACCAATTCCTTTACCGCGATGGCAGGCTGCGCCTCCGCCAGCGCATCACGACACTGCGCGACAAACGTCTCGACGTCGAACATGATCACCCTCACATGCGATCTCCAATCCAACGATATAACCGCAACTTCGGCGCCGCTCCGGCCCGCGTTCGGTCGGAGCGATCTCCTGCCCGAGGAGGCGGCGCACGCGCGGCAGTGGGGCAGGCGCCTCGCGACCGCGATGGCCGGCGGGCACTCACCGAACGGGTGCGCTCGCGAGCGCGCCCTAGGGTCGGACGCGGCGTAGAACCTTCGCGTCGCCCTCGAGACGAAGCCCAGCGGCCCGCGCGGATGCGAGGTCGCCCTCACCGGTGAGCAACCGGAGAACGACCGGTGGTTCACCTGTGAGCTTGAGGTCGGGGTGGGGCACGGTGCCCGGTTTCACCCGCACCCGGCCGTCGATGGTCTGCAGCACGATCGGCTGATCCCCGGTGTGGATCTCGATCGTGACCGGGTCACGATCGGGTGCGTGATCGGTCAGCAGACTCTCCAACGGGAAGGCGAGCCAGTGGGTTCGGAAGTTGCCGTCGGCCGGCGCTGCCCGAAGGAGGGGACGGCCCCATTGGCCGAGCGCCTCGAGAACGGGACGCAGCGCCTCACCGCGGGGCGTCAGCCGGTAGAGCGTCGTCGCGACAGGCGGTGGCGCGTCCTCGCGAACGATCACTCCGTTCTCCTCGAGCTCCCGTAGGCGTTCGACGAGCAGGTTCGTCGCAATGCCCGGAAGCCCGTACCGCAGCTCGGTGTAGCGACACGGCTGCTGGATGAACAGCTCGCGCATGATCAGCAGGGTCCAGCGGTCGCCGACCACGTCGAGGGCCCGTGCGAGCGCGCAGTACTGGTCGTAGCTCCGCACGGTTCGACTCTACGCCCAACGGTTGAGAAACTCAAGTGTTTGCTTGACTGCCACTATCAACAGCTTTATCTTCGCCCGAACCTCACCCTCACCCGGGAGGAACGGGCATGGAAGCTGCACCCGCCACAGGCCGGCGCAAGGGGCTGATCCTCTTCGCTCTCTGTCTCGCCGCGCTGATCATCAACATCGACGTCACGATCGTGAACGTGACGCTGCCCACGCTCGTGCGCGAGCTCGGCGCCACGACGACGAGCCTCCAGTGGGTGGTCGACGCGTACACCCTCGTGTTCGCCGCACTGATCCTCGCGGCCGGGAGTCTGAGCGACCGCGTCGGCCGAAAAGGTGTGCTGATCCTCGGCTTGGGCGTCTTCGGCGTGAGCAGCCTGGTCGGCGCGTTTGGCACGACGCCGGGCGAGCTGATCGCGGCCCGAGCAGTGATGGGTCTCGGCGCGGCCGGGATCTTCCCCGCGACGCTCTCGTTGATCGCCAACGTCTTTACCGGACGTGCCGAGCGGGCGAGGGCGATCGGCCTGTGGGGCGCGACAACCGGCGTCGGTGTCGCCATGGGCCCGATCGTGGGCGGTTGGCTGCTCGGTCAGTTCTGGTGGGGCAGCGTGTTCCTGTTCATGGCGCCGCTCGCGGCGGGTATCGCCGGGCTCGTCGCGTGGGCCGTACCGACGTCGCGCGATCCTTCGACGCCGCCGATCGATTGGGCCGGTCTGATCCTGTCGAGCGTGGGCATGGGTGCACTCGTGTTCGGCATCATCCAGGCGCCGCACTGGAAATGGGGTTCGCCCAGCACGCTGGCCACGATCGCCGCGGCGGTGGCTGTGCTCGCGGTGTTCGTCAACGTCGAGCGCAGGTCGGCTCGTCCGATGCTCGATGTCGCGTTGTTCCGGAACCTGCGGTTCACCGCGGCGAGTGGATCGGTGACGATCGGCTTCTTCACGCTGGCGGGCTTCACGTTTCTCATCACGCAGTACTTCCAGTTCATCCACGGCTACACGCCATTGGGCACGGGCGTCCGGTTGCTACCCGTCGCGATCTCCATCGCGGTCGCCTCGATCGTCGGTACGAAGCTCGCAGTGCGCATCGGCAACAAAGCCGTCGTCGCCACCGGACTCGCAATGTTCGGATGCGCGCTGTTCTGGATCTCGACCGCGTCCGCTTCGACCTCATATCTCGAGATCGCCGGCCAGATGCTCGTCGGTGGCGGTGGGCTCGGACTCATCACCGCGCCCGCGACCGAAGCCATCATGGGCGCGGTCCCCACTGAGAAGGCGGGGGTCGGATCAGCCGTCAACGATGCGACGCGGTTGTTCGGTGCAGCGCTCGGCGTGGCCGCGATCGGCAGCATCGCCGCGTCGCTCTACGCGCACCGCCTCGGTTCGACGATCTCACACGGCCTTCCGCTGCAGGCGACCCGAGCGGCGAGGGGATCTCTTGGTGGCGCGCTCGTCGCCGCGCAGAACCTGAGGCAGGCGGGCCTCGCAGCGCCCGCGCACGCGTTGAGCAATGCCGCGGCCGACGCGTTCCTCCACAGCTTCAGCGGCAGCCTGCAGTTCGCCGGGGTTGTTGCCTTCGCCGGCGCCCTGATGGCCGCGATCCTGCTGCCCTCGCGACCGATGTCCACCGTCGAAGCGGACGAGCAAGACGCCGAGATCGTGCTCGGCGACGACCGCTCGCTCGTCGAGATGCCGACCGCCTCGCCCACGACGGCAACTGCTTGGGCGTGTGACGAAGCTGCTTCCTGACACGACGCCGCCTCCATCGCTGCGGAACACGACGTCGTCATCGAGCAGCCGGGCAAGCGCGTCGAGGTCGCCGTTTCAAGCTGCGCGCGCGAATGCGCGTGCAGCTTGGATCGGGCACTCTGTGCCCATGACGTCTGCAAAGACAGGGCATGCGGTCCGGTTCCAGGGGAAGGTCGCGGACATCACTCGCGACGGGACCATCACGATCAGGCCCGCCCCGCCGGGGCCGCCACAACGGGTCGAGGGGTACACGATCGGAGCGGTCGCCGATTTGGAGGGGTCCGGACCGCATGCCGGCGAGGTTCATCCCGACGGTGACGAATTCCTGCTGGTCGTCACCGGATCGATGGCGTTGATCCTTGACGACGGTGACGAGGAGGCGGCGGGGGCCGAGACGACGGTGTTGCTGAAATCCGGCGATGCCTACGTCGTCCCCCAGGGTGTCTGGCACCGGCTGGAAGCTGTCGAGCCGAGTCACCTGATCCATGTGACGCCTGGCCCCAACGGCGGCCATCGACCGCGACCCTCAGCGCGCTGAGCTGAGTTCACTCGGGCGACAGGGCCAGGGTCTGGCCGCAGCGCGCCACTTCGACGTATGGAAGAGTTGCTGCGGCCGCAGGTGTGACGCCGAGCCCGTCGATCCGCCATGGGGATCCGACGGAGGCTCCGACCGACGGAAGATGGTCTGATGGCGGCAGAGAGCAACACCATGCGCGAACCCGATGTCGTTTACGCTCTCCACCCCATCGGGGTTGTCGAGTCGTCGCTCAAGGAACTCCGTGACGTGCCTCGGCAAGGCGACGAAGGCGCTCCCGAAGCGTGGCTTGTCCTCGATCCGTCGTTGCAAGCCGCGACTGACGGCCTGCACGCCGGCGACCAAATCCTGGTACTCACCTGGTTTCACCGCGCCGACCGAAGTGTCCTTCGCACCCGTCCGCGCAATGATCCCGACCGGCCGGAACAGGGCGTGTTCACCACCCGCTCACCGGACCGGCCAAACCCGATCGGGCTGCATGAGGTCACGGTGGTGACAGTTGATGGCCCGCGGGTTCGAGTCGACAGGATGGATGCGCTGCACGGGACGCCGGTCCTTGACATCAAGCCCATCCTGGGGGCCGTGTGGAACCGTTGAAACGGTAACCCGGTCGCGTCGTCCTTGAGCAACGACTGGGTTTCGTTGCGACAGTGACACGCGATGGCAGACCGAACTTGTCGCCGACGGGCGCCAGACCCGTCCCGCCAGCAACGCGGTGGTCGTGTACGTGCGCGTGGGCTGCCTACGTGCAGGTCCGACCGTTGGACGGCGCGCTGCGCTCGAGGACGTACGCGGAGAGCAGTCGCGTCATGCATGCGTCCGTCGACCCGTTCAACAGCCAGGTGTGGCCCCAGCCTTGCCACGTGAGGAGCACACCTGACGCCAGTGTGTGCGCGAGCCGTTGCGCCCAGAGGTGCGGTGTGTTCGGGTCGCCGGTGTTGCCGATCACGACGATCGGCGGCGCACCGGACGCCCTGATGTGCGGCACGGGCACACGGGAGCGCGGCCAGGAGACACAGCCGCCGAGGTCGTAGGTCGCCGCGTATGCGCCGATCAACGGGTATCGACGGTTCAGATCCCATGCGAGCCGGCCGGCGCGCGCCGCGTCAGGATGCACTCTTTGGTCCTCGCACGTGATCGTCCACAACGGGTCGACGAGCGACGACCCGTCGAGGTCGGTGAAGAACGTGAGCGACGTCTGACGCAGTGGAGTGCCGTCGCCGTGCGCGGCTGATTGCACGGCGGCCGGGAACGCTCCGATGAGGTTCGGCACGCTGAGGTAGAGCAGTGCCGCCGCGTCGAGATCGCCGACCGTGACCGGATTGTCGTCGCCATTGCCCGGCGCGGGCAGCGGGTGTTCCTCGAGCGATGCCTTCACCGCTTGGTACGTCTTCGCCGGGTCCGGATACAGCGCGCATTTCGGATCGCGGCTGCACGTGTCGAAGAAGTGTGCGAGCGACGCCTCGATGGCAGGCGCTTCCTGACGCGCTTCTTCCTCGAGCGAGGCCGCCGGGTCGATGGCGCCGTCGAGCACCATCGTTCTGACTCTGTGAGGGAACAGCTGTGCGTACGTCGCGCCGAGCAGTGTGCCGTACGACAGACCGAGGTAGTTGATCCGCGATTCACCCAGTGCCGCCCGGATGACGTCGAGATCATGCGCGGCATACGTCGTGTTGAAGTCACCGAGCCGCGTGCCGTACAGCCGCTGACAGCGATCGGCCATCCCGTCGAATACACGCGTCCCGGGAAGAGGTCGATCCTGACGGGCGGGAACTGGAAGCACCGACGCCGCCGCGGCGGGCGACGTGCCGCAGTCGACGCGGTTGCTCGCGCCCGTACCGCGCTCGTCGAACGCGATCACGTCGAAGCGCGATGCGACGGCCGGGGGCAGCAGCGCCATGACGAGGCCGAGAAGCTGCACTCCGCTCTCGCCCGGGCCGCCAGGGTTGAACAGCAACACCCCGATTCGGTGCGCGCGGTCGACGGCGGCGTGACGGGCGAGCGCGAGCGCGAACTGCCCGCGCCCCGGCGTCCGGTAGTCGGCCGGAACTGCCACTGCGGCACATTCGGCGCCGGCCTGTCCGGGGCACGGTGACCATCGAATGGTGCCGGTGGCGGCGGCAGCACGCGCGACGGTCGCGTCAACCGGCACGAACAAGGTCGCGACGATGATCGCAACCACCGCGAAGACCAGTCGGGTGTGCAAGCCCCTCCCTCAACGACTCGACGCGGCGGGACGTGCGAGCCGCCGAGCCCATGCCATGGTGCGTCCATTGCGCCACCGTGGTCAACCGCTTGATGGGGTGCCGTGACACGTCGAGACTGTTCGCAGCGAGGCATCCGGGGAGAGATTCATGGACGCGTCCATCGCCAACGCGAGATACATGGCGTTGACCACGTTTCGACGGGACGGAACACCGGTGTCGACCCCGGTGTGGTTCGTCGATGACGGCGGACGGATCCTGGTCTGGACCGACGCAAGCTCCGGCAAGGTGAAGCGGATCCGATCGAATTCCCGTGTGACGGTGGCGGCGTGCGACGCCCGCGGTCGACGGCGCGCGCCTGCGGTTCACGGAACGGCCGCCGTCCTCGACCAGTCTGTGGGGTCCGAGGTTCACCAGCTGCTCGAGAGGAAGCACCCGCTGATGAAGCCGCTCGTCGACGCGTGGGGCTCGCTCAACCGAGCCGTTCGCCGTAAGGCGCGACCTGGGGCCGCGTATCTCGAGATACGGCTCGACCCTCCCCATGCATGACGGCGGCCGGCGTCTTCGGGTGACACGACGCGTCAGCTCCTCCTCCATCGGTCGGGTCGGTCTACCCCCGTATATGGCGGGAAACTGACCCGGAAACTGACCCAACTGACACAGGTGGGACGGAGCGGGAACGGACGGCCACCGACCCGGAACGAACCGGTCGGGAATTTGCAGTCTGGTGGTTCAATGGTCCGCGATGCCTCCGCCGATCCTCCTCACCGTCGACGACGACCCCGAGGTATCGCGGTCACTGGCGCGTGATCTGCGTCAGAAGTACGGCGAGGAGTACCGCATCCGGCGCGCGGAATCAGGCTCGGCCGCGCTCGACGCGATCAAGGAGCTGAAGCTGCGCGACGAACAGGTCGCGTTGTTGCTCGCGGACCACCGGATGCCCGAGATGACCGGCGTCGAGTTCCTGGAGCAAGCCCGCCACTTCTATCCGAAGGCGCGCCGCGTCCTTCTCACCGCGTATGCCGACACCGATGCCGCGATCGCCGCGATCAACCGCGCCGACGTGCATTACTACTTGCTGAAGCCGTGGGACCCGCCGGAAGAGAAGCTCTATCCCGTCCTCGACGACCTCCTCGAGGACTGGAAGACGTACGACCGCATCAAGTCTGCCGAGGGCGTTCGGATCGTCGGCCACCGCTGGTCGGCGCCGTCGCACGCGGTGAAGGACTTCCTGATTCGCAACCAGGTCCCATTCACGTGGCTCGAGATCGAGCGCGAAGCGGAAGCGGACCGGTTGCTGGCGGCCCACGGCGCCGACGCGGAGCACCTGCCCCTGGTCATCACCGAGTCGGGCGACGCGCTGCAGGGGCCTTCGCCGGTCGACGTGGCCGACGCGCTCGGTCTCTCCTCGCGTCCTTCGTTGCCGTTCTACGACCTCATCGTCATCGGTGGCGGACCGGCCGGCCTCGGCGCCGCGGTGTACGGCGCGTCAGAAGGTCTGCGCACCGTGCTCGTGGAACGCGAGGCCATCGGCGGTCAGGCCGGGCAGAGCTCGCGCATCGAGAACTACCTGGGCTTCCCGTCGGGCATCGCGGGCGGTGACCTCGCCCGCCGCGCCGATACGCAGGCCCGACGGTTCGGTGCAGAGATGTTGCTCACGTCGGAGGTGGCGGGCCTCGAAGTGTGCGGCTCCGCCCGGGTCGTGCGTCTCGCGAACGGCGAGGAGCTCTCGGCGAGCGCGGTGCTGTTGACGACCGGGGTGGCGTATCGCCGGCTGGACGCGCCCGGTGTCGAGGAGCTCACGGGAGCCGGCGTCTATTACGGCGCGACGACGGCCGACGCGCAGGCGTGTCAGAACGAGGACGTCTACATCGTCGGCGGCGCGAACTCCGCCGGCCAGGCCGCGGTGTATCTCTCCCGAACCGCCCGCAGCGTCACGATCTTGGTGCGCGGGCCCAACCTCGAGCGCTCGATGTCGCACTACCTGATCCAGCAGATCGAAGGGCTGCCGAACGTGCACGTGCGCGCGAACAGCGAGCTCGTAGGCGCAGGTGGCGAAGGTCACCTCCAATGGCTGCGCATTGCCGACCGAACGACGCGCGCTGAGGAAGAGGTCGACGCGGGATGGCTGTTCGTCTTCATCGGCGCGGCGCCGTGCACCGATTGGCTCAGCAAGGACGTGATGCGTGACGAGAACGGTTTCGTTCTCACCGGGCCCGATCTGCTCGTCGACGGTGCGCTTCCCGCCGACTGGCCACGTGAACGTCAGCCCTACTTCCTCGAGACGAGCGTGCCTGGTGTGTTCGCCGCGGGCGACGTGCGGAATCAGTCAGTGAAGCGCGTCGCGTCGGCGGTCGGCGAGGGCGCGATGGCCGTCACGCTCGTTCACCGGTATCTGGAGCTGTTGTGACCACCTCGGGAACACTGAAGGACGAGCTCCGCAAGACCTTTCTCTTCGAAGGCCTCGCGGAGGACCAGCTCGACTGGCTGGCCCAGCACGGCACCGTCGAGACGTTCGACGCGGGCGTCAACGTGTACGACGAGGGTGCACCGGCCGAGTTCTTCTACGTGCTGCTGGAGGGGGAGATCCAGCTGGTCAAGCACCTGGACGGTGCCGAGGTCGTCCTCACGAGCGCGAACGAGCCGGGTGCGTACGCCGGCGCGATGCGCGCATTCATCAGCGTGTCCGCGGAGCAGACGTACGCGTCGGACATGCGCACCGTGACCCACGCGCGTTTGTTCCGGCTACGCGGAGAGGACTTCGCGTACGTCCTGCAAACCTGGTTCCCGATGGCGGTGCACCTGCTCGAGGGAATGTTCCTCGGCATGACCAATCAGGAACAGCTTGTGGGCCAGCGCAACAAGTTGATGGCGCTCGGCGCGCTGTCCGCCGGGCTCGCGCATGAGCTCAACAACCCGGCCACCGCGGAGGTGCGGGCCGCCGAATCGCTCAGCGGGCGGCTGCAGGAAGGTCGGGCGGCCATGCTGCGGCTGTCGCCTCGGCTCAGCGCCGAGAAGCTCCCGAAGCTTCTCGACCTCCTGACTGAAGCCGTCGATCGGTCGCGCACTGCGCCGCCGCTCTCGACCGTCGAGGCGGGCGATCGTGAAGACGCGCTCGTGGCGCTCCTCGAGGACATCGGCGTCGGCGACGCATGGACCTTGGCGCCCACGCTCGTCTCGGCCGGCGCCGACGAAGCGTGGCTCGACCGCATTGTCGCGTGCTCGGGCGACGCGGCACCCGACGCCATCCGCTGGATCGCGGCGGGCATCGACATCGAGAACCTCGTCGGTGAGATCCGCAATTCCGCCGGGCGCATCTCCGAACTCGTTGCCGCGATGAAGGACTACAGCCACCTCGACAAGGGGCCGTTCGAAGAGATCGACGTTCACGTCGGGATCGAAAGCACGCTCGTGATCCTGAAGCACAAGCTCAAGCGGGGCGTCACGGTCGTGCGCGAGTACGACCGCACCCTGCCCAAGATCTGCGCGCAAGGCGGTGAGCTCAGCCAGGTGTGGACCAACATCATCCACAACGCGATCGACGCGATGGACTACAGCGGGACGCTCACGATCCGCACCAGCCGCGATCGCGACTGCGTTCTGGTGGAGATCGGCGACACCGGCCCGGGGATCCCGCCCGAACTGCAGCGGCGCATCTTCGAACCGTTCTTCACGACCAAGGAGGTCGGCAGCGGCACCGGGCTCGGCCTCGACATCAGCTACCGGATCGTCGTGAAACGCCATCACGGCGACATCAGGGTCGAGTCGACACCAGGCGAGACCTGGTTCAGGGTGTGGCTCCCGATCGATCAACCGACGACGCCGGCGCCGCGCGGGTAGGGCGGCGCGACGCGGGTTGATACGGCATGAACGCCGCCGGCTCACGACGCAAGGGAGACGACCGATGGCACGACACGCTGTATCCACATCCGCAGGAGAGCATGTTCGCGTGCTCAGCGACGGCAACGCGAAAGGAAGAGTGAACCCGATGCGCGCCCATGGAACTACGTCCTACGAGGTTCTGTCGTCTCGCGCAGGAGGCGATGGCTAGGCAAATGCCGTCGCATCGCCGGCGAGCACGCGCGCGGTACGACGTTGCAACTCCCCCGTCATCCACATGTGAACGCCCCCACCCAGCGAGATGCGGGCGGCTCCCGCCTCGGCGAGTGAAGCGAGGGGTTCCGAGGGGTTGACGTTGACCGGGCGGCCGAGGTCATTGACGACCTGTGCCACGAGAGCCGGGTCGCGTAGGCCGATTGGGTACACGCAGTCGGCGCCCGCGTCGAGGTACAGGTGGGCGCGCCGCAGCACCTCGTCCATCGCTGCGGCCGGGTCGCGTCGAGGGTGCCGAATGATGGCGTCGATGCGGGCATTGAGCACGACGCGGACGCCGCGCCGGTCCGCGGCATCCCGCACTGCGGCGAGGTAAGCGGCACGGTCCTCCGCATCGAGGAGGCGATCGCCGGCAGAGTGGTCGGTGTCCTCGATGTTGCAACCCACGGCACCGGCGGCGAGCAAGGCTTCGACGAAATCGTCGGGGGTCAGGTCGTAGCCGCCTTCGAGGTCGGCTGTCACCGGGACGTCCACAGCGGCGGTGATCTGCCCGAGCTGAGCGAACGCTGCGTCCCGATCGCGGTTGGTGTCCGATCCGCCGCGCGCGGCGGCCATGGCCACGCTCGATGTGGCCACGACCGGGCTTCCCGCAGCGACGACCGCGCGAGCGCCGGCGGCGTCCCACACGTTGACCAATACCAGCGGCCGGCCGATCTGGTGGAGGTCGCGCAGCCGCTGTGCGGCCGCGTCAAGGCGCGCGATGTCGGGCATGCATCTCAGACCGTATCGAGGAGCCGAACTCATCGCCCGCTCGTGTCACGACGGCACGCCCGTGCTCGTGGGGTACTCGCAGTGACCATCCGCGTCCCATCGGTTGCATCCGCCTTGGCGACCTCGATGATCGCCTCGCCGTCGGGACCAACGCGTCTGGGACCCGCGGCCGCGGGCGGCGCACGAGAGTTCGCCCGCGACCTCCAACTCGTACGTCTTCTTGCCCAACGGCACACGTCCCTCACGCCGCGATCACCACGGACCCCAGCGAGCACAATCTCGAGCTGCTCTGGTTCACCCGCTAGCCCGGAGATGGGTGAAGTGCATACCTGTCAGAAGCGTGCGGCGCGGCGGGGTGCCGGTACCTGAGCGGCGGATACCGGCACCCCGGGGAGCGAAGAGCAACGGGGACGGATCAGAGGTTGGGGTAGGTGTCGAGGGTGTAGGTCTCGTGGAAACTGATCTGGGCGTGGCACTCCTGCGGGTTGCCCGAGTTGGTGGTCAGGACCATGCTCGCGGTACTGGTCGTGCCGGGCACCAGGGTCACGGGCGTCTGCGAGACACTGCCCGGGAGAAAGGTCGTGCCGGGGAACCAGTCGATGAGGTGGCTGTACCAGGAGCCGGTGTCGGTGAACTGGAAGCCGGGCTGGGACAGCTTCGACGTTGCGCTGACCTGTGACCAGGTCCCCGCGAACTGCGGGAAGGTGACGCTGTCGAACTGGCCCAACGAGAAGTCCGCGGTCGCGCTGCTCGTGGGGTTGGTCCAGTTGAGTTCGATGTTGCTGTTCCCAACGATTTCGCAGTCGTCGAGGAGTTGGAAGGTCAGAGGGCTGAGCGTGACGTCGTACAGCGGGGTGATGGTCGGTGCCCACTCGTTGGCCCAGGTGTACACCCCACCGCGGGGCGTCGACTGGCTCAGCGTCACCCAAATGTTCTGCTGGTGGGCGAGCTGGTCGCCGGCCGGGAAGTTGAACACGAGCCGGGTGCCGGTCGCGGGGTTGTAGTCCTGGGTGATGCGGTTGATGCCGTCGGCGTTGGTGACGCCGTAGCCGACGCTGATGGTGACCGGCCGGTAGAGCCCGAGACCGGCCGGGGCCGATATCACGGTGGTGACGCTCTTGGCCTGATACGACAGGTGGTTGGCGACGGTCGCGATGTCGGCCGTCGGGCCGGTCACCTGCCCGAGGGTGTTATTGACCGGCACCGGACCCGTCGCGGTCCCCGCGCCCGCGGGCACGATCGCACCGGCGATCGCAGGTGCCAGCACGACGAGGGCCACGCTTGCGGCGAGGGTGGTTCCGATCAGACGACGCAGCGAATGCTTGCTCATGACTCCCCCTTCACGGGTCTGCGGGTGACGCCTTCGGCGTCTCCCTCATTCGGAAACGCTCGAACGTCGTCAGCATGAGACGCTGGGATCAGAGCCGGGATGCTGCGCGCGTGACAGTTCTGTCACCCTGCTTCCAGCACGCTGAAATCATCCCCGGGAGTTCAAGACCGCCCCGGGCGCGTGCGTCACTCTTTGCCGCGTGCGACGAACACGGCGTCGAGGCATAGTGCTAAGGCGCCGGACCTCAGGCCGAAGCCGCAGACGACTCCGACGCAGACACCCTTCAGGGAAGGCAATCGGCTCGGAAGCGTCCGGCGCGTCACGAAGGGAGGCCGCGCCGTGGCGAAGAAGGTTGTGCTCATCGTCCTGGGCGCGCTCGGGATTGCGATCAGCCTCGCGCTCTTCGCTGGAGGCGTCGCCTTGTTCGCGTTGTTCTCACCGCACGGGTGGCTCGAGTCGGGCGAGCATCGCGTCGACTCGCCGACCCGGGCGTTGGTCTCGCAGTCCGCGGACTTCAAGGACGCGGCCGACGCGTTGAATAGCCTCGGCGACTTCCGTCTGCGTCTTCGCGCGCGTGCGTTCGATCCCGGGCGGACGCTGTTCATCGGGGTGGGGCCGACCGCGGCGGTCGAGCGGTACGCCAGCGGGTTCCGTCACGATCGCGTGACGAGTCTGGACTTCTCGCCGTTCCGTCTCGGGCGACGACCCGCCGGCGCCGACGCGGTGCCAGAGCCACCTACGACTCAGGTGTTCTGGGTCCAACGGGTCGAGGGCGCCGGGACGCAGACCCTCGATTGGAAGATCCGGAACGGCTCGTACGAAGTCGTGCTCATGAACGCGGATGCGACACCGGGCGTCGACACCGACGCTGTACTTGCCGTGCGCGTGCCGTTCGCGCACCCCTTGGGCGTCATCTTCCTGGTCGCCGGCGCGATCGTGCTCGGGCTCGGCATCCTGCTGCTGGTGATCGGGATCCGCACGCGACCCGCACGACCGTCCGCGCCCCCGGCGTGGCCTTCGCCCGAGCCGGTACCCGCGACGCCGCCACCACCGTCAACGACGTGAGTCGGGCCGGCTCTGTTGCTTGACTCGGACCGCGCCGTTGTGAACCCGGCCACCCGCGTCCGCACAGATGGGTCGGGCGGGGTTGTCTCACAGGGAACGGACGCCAGTCCAGTCTCACGCGAGCCGGCCCAGTTCAATGCAACAGAACCACCGTCACCGTGGTCTGCGAAATGACGAGGGTGGCTCGTACCGCTTCGGTTCACCGAGTCCGCACGCGGACCACATTCCTCTCCCGGCGCGCTTGGCCGCCAGCTCCTTGTGCAGCATCGTGCGCGCGTGTGACCCGTTCGGCGCGATCACCAAGAGACGCGCGTAGCCACCTTCGAGAAGGTCGTCGTTGAA
>JAMXLJ010000028.1 GCA_024281095.1 Acidimicrobiia bacterium
TCTGCGAACGTCGGCCTCGGCTGGGTCCGCGGGGAGGTGGGTTTCGAGCTGCCCGGGTTCGGCGCCATCACCCTGTTCGTCCGCCTCGGGCTGGTGGCGCGCCGCCTGGAAGGTTTGCTGTACGCGCGCACGCCCTTCGGGGAATTCGCGATCCCGTCGCTCCTCGTCCGGCCGGGCGCCTGACCGGCGGGCTATCCGGCGCCGTGCCCGAGGCTCGTGTCCCGGTGCACGATCCCGAGAGGCCGCAACACGTGGTCCGCGAGGAAGACCGACGTCCGCTCGACGATGTCGTGGCGTTCCGTGAAGGGAATGGAGTGGTCCTCGTCGGCGCCGAGGACGTAGGTGCATGGCACCGCGTGCTTGGCGCACGCATCGCTCGTCGGCGGGGGGCGTCGCGCGGCGTACGCCACCATGTCGCACGACGCGCCGCCGGCGCGGATAGCGCCGCAGGAGCTCACTTCGATGTCGAACGACAAGACCGAGTCGTGGTTGCCCCCGAACGCGAGTGAGGGTGGGTCGACGGGATGCACCGGCTGACCGAGCATGAGGCCCGCCATCGAAACCGCCGCCGCGACATTCGAACCGGGCGGCGCCGGCGTGCGCCACGGATGGGCGAGGTTGAGCGCGGTGATCGCGCCGGCCGACCACCCCATGGCGACGATCGCACGTTCGTCGATGCCCAAGGCGGTCGCGTGGCCCCGGATCCACACGACCGCGGCGCGCGCGTCGTCCTGTGCGTCCGAGATCGCGCCGCCGTAGTCACCGGTGTGCGTCGTGAAAAGCTCCGGCCGGGTCCGGTAGTCGATGTTGATCACCACGTACCCGCGGAGCGCGAACGAGCGCGCCAGTGTCTCGAGCTGCGTGCGGTCGCCGAACGCGAAGTAGCCCCCGAACATCAGCATGATCACGGGGCGGTGCGTGGCCGAATCGTGCGCCGGGGAGTACACGTCGAGCGCCAGATCGACGGGCGCGCCGTGCGAGGTCGACGCGTGCCGGTAGATGATGCCCCGTCGCACGTCGACGGTGCGGAACGTCTGGTCGAGGTAGCGCCCTCGTCGTGGAGCGGAAGGCCCGAGTGCGAGCGTCGTGAATCCGGGCAGTGCATCGTCGACCGCTCGGAACGACTGCGTCACGACGGCGCACGTCACGCGCCGGCAGTCGATGTCGCTGCCGTCAACCATCGACAGGAAGTTGGTCACCATGAACTTGGTCGCGAAATTGCCGTGGCTGTCGGCGACGGCTTCGTTTTGGAACGACGTGTTGCCGCACTGGTCGGGAAGGCCGCGCACGAGCGTGCACTCCGTGAGGCCTACGGTGCTGCCGGCGCGGAAGCCCGAGCCGGTGAGGGGCACGACCTGCCGGTCGGCGAACGGACCGCGCGCGCCGATCGTCAGCACCGGGAACACCGGGTCGGGAGCGCCCGGCGCGAACTCCAGACGCGCGGCGGCCAGGAACCGCGTGCCGTATCCACTCAAGACCGCTACGTAGCAGCCCGGTGTGCGTCTGCAGTCCACCAGCCCACCACCGTCGAGGCGCAGCACGAGCTGGACGGTCAGCGCCGCGACGAGGTTGCCGTTCGTGTCCACCCGGTGGGACGCGGTGTAGTCGATGCGGCACCGGGGTGGTGCGGTGTGGCCCGCACATACCGCCAATGTCACGAACGACTGCCGGCGCAGGCCCGACCCGGTGACCTGCACCACGGATCGGTCGACCAGCCGTCGCGAAGGCGTGACGCGAAGCACCGGTGGTGGGAGCAGGGGGCCGTTGCGAGAGAACGCGAGAGGGACGCGTGCGGTGAGCCGGCTGTCGAACGTGAATCCCTGCGTGACGACGAGCTCGCACGCGCTCTTACGGCAGTCGACGAGCGTGCCCGCCAAGTCGATCTGCGCGGCGAGGGGGAAATCCGTCGACACCCGACCCTGCGCGTCGACGTTCGCGGGGTACGACGTGGCGTCGCACTCGCTGAAGTCGTGTGCGTTCGCGGTGCACTCGATCGCCTGGCCGAAGGCGTGTGGGCGAAAGCCGTGACCACTGACGCGCACCGACAAGCCGTCGACGAGGTTGGTCGCGGGGTTGACCGTGATTGCCGGCGGCGGCCGCAGAGGCGTGCCGGGTGTGAACGCCAACGCCGCGGCGGCTGATACCGGAGTCGCTGATTCGAACACCTGAGCGACGAGCTCGCACGTCCCCGACGTAGCCCGACAATCGACCGCGGCGGCCCGGAACGGCGTGAACACTGCGTCGACCGTGAACGCAACCGACAACGCTCCGGTGCTGTCGGTCGCTCCGTACCGCGCACCGACCTCGTCGCATTGGAACATCGAGGAGGCCTGGCACTCCTGTATCGAGTACGACGCCTTCGCAGGAAGGCCCGACGCGGTGACGGTGACGGTCTGACCGTCGAGGAGCCCGGTGTTCGGCGAGACGGTCAGCGCGGGTGCACTTCCCGCGGCCGGGGCCACCGCGATCACCAGCGCGGCGACGAGTGTCGACGCCAGCCCGACACGCCCGATCCGACGCCCCACTGTGGCCTCCGGACTCGATGTCCGGCCGGATGCTACCGACGCGTGCGTCGGCGCGCCCGCGACCTTACGCGTCTGCCGTGCGTCGTCGTGCGGGGGTGGTGGTCGCGATCGCATTGGCCACCGTCGCCGTGGTCGGGTTCGTAGCGCAACGTCCCTTCCGTCGCGCCGCTCACACGCGGTCCGTCACGGTGCGCGTGACCACGGCGTACCCGAACGTCACATCGCCGCCCACGATCGCGATGCCGCGCACGTCGCAGCATCTCGAAGGCATCCACAGCGGCACCGAGCACTTCGCTCTCTTCACCGGCCGGTGCGCGTTCCTCGATCATCATCTGGACGAGAGCGTCTTCTTCCGCGGGTCGCTCAGGTGGCAGTTCCACGCCGACTACTGCGGCGAGATCCACGGCGACCTCTGGAGCGGCGCCGGCACATTCACCCTCGCGGCGCCGGACGGCGCCGCGCTTACTGGCGCGTTCACCGATTCGGCCCGCCTGCCGACATCGGGCGTGCCGTACGAGCTCGACGTCACGGGAGGTATCGGCCGATTCGCGGGCGCGACCGGGTCGTGCACCCTCGAGACCCACCTGCGCGCGGTGGCGTTCGGCGTGCAGGACCAGTGGGGTGCCGTTGTGTGCGATGTCCGCGTGTGAGCGCGCTTTGTGGTTTCAAAAACGCACAGAGTGGGAACAACGATGGACAGCCCGAACCTGTTCAGCCCCGGACGACGCCCATGGCCACTACCGCCACCCCCAGCCCCACCTGTACCCGCCGGGCCGAGCTCGAGCGGTTCCGACCACTCAACGACGCGAACGTGGAAAGCACCGACGCCAGTCGCCTCGCTCTCGTCGGCAGCCTGTTTCCCGCGACCCGGCCTGATGCCGCGCTCGACGACGGCCGCGGCGCGCTGCGCCTGCTCGCGGCGATGATCGTCACGCCCTGAGGCCGCGCCGGGCCGCTACCGTCGCCGGCGTGGCGAGCACCGATCCGGCACTACGCGAGCGGTTGCTCGAGTCGGCGTACGCGTGCGTGGCCCGGTTCGGCATGGGCAAGACCACGATCGACGACGTGGTCAAGGAGTCGGGCGTCTCGCGGGCCACGATCTACCGGGCCTTTCCGGGCGGCAAGGACGAGCTCCTGCGCGAGGTCGTCGCATGGGAGATGGGCCGGTTCTTCGGCGCGCTCGCCGAGTCGGTCGCCGGCGCCGCCGACTTCGCGTCGCTCGTCGAAGAAGGTCTCGTGTTCGCCCACCGAGCGGTGGAGGCCCACGCGGTTCTCCAGAAAGTGCTCGTCACCGAGCCGGAGCGGCTGCTGCCGCTCCTCACGACCGAGCAGGACCGCCCGCTTCGCTTCATCACGGGCTATCTCGTGCCGTTCCTCGAGCGCGAAGCACGCGAGGGGCGGCTCGCATCCGGCCTCGATCTCGAACGGGCCGCCGACTACGTCGCCCGGATGCTGCTGTCGCTGATCGGCTCGCCGGGCTGCTGGAATCTCGACGACCCAGAAGCGGTGCGCGTCCTGGTGCGCAACGAGGTCCTCGCCGGCGTTCTGACACCGCAAGCCCTGGGGTAGGGAGCGGGCCAGCGTGCACGCACGGACCCAGTGTGACCTGCGACACATTGACGATGAGACGAAGAGCGCCATACCGTCTCAGTGTGACTCCCGTGGCGCCGGACGCCGCCGCTTCCTCGCTGAACCAGCGGGCCCTCGACGCGGTGATGCGCTGCGTCGCCCGCTACGGCGTCTCGAAGACCACGATCGACGACGTGGCGAAGGAGGCCGGCATCTCGCGGGCCACCATCTATCGCTACTTCCCCAACAAGGCCCGGCTGCTCGAGGCAGCCGTGGCGGCCGAGGTCGCCGGGGTCGCGGCCGACCTCAAGGCCCTGGCCCAACAGGCCGACTCACTGGAGACGGCCGTGGTCGCGATCGTCACGCACGGCTCGCGCCGCATCGTCGAACACGACGCGCTGCAGTTCGTGCTGCGTTGCGAACCGGAGGTGCTCCTTCCATATCTGACCTTTACCGCCGGCGACCGCTTCCTCGCTGAGGCCGGGGCGCTCGTCGCCTCGGCCCTGGCCCGGCATCTTCCGCCCGCGCGCGCCGCACGCGCCGGGGAGTGGATCGCCCGGGTCGCCTTCGCCTACCTGACGCCGACGGGCTCACCGGTCGACATGACCGACCAGCAGGAAGTCGCCGACCTCGTCCGAACCTTCGTCCTTCCCGGGCTTCTCGCCGAGCCTTCCACCAATCCGATCGCGAGGTAATCCCCATGGCCAGCAACCAGGACATCATCGGCCGCGAAGACGTCAACGACCTCGAGGCGATCCTGTCCATCTCCAACGCCGAGGTCGACGCGGTGCAGCACGCGGTGCGGGCCGAGGCCGACGCACTCTTCACGTGGGACTACGACCAGAGCCGGCCGGCCCTGGTGAAGCTCTACGAGAAGGCGAAGACGTCGCAGTGGAGCGCGACGACCGACCTCGACTGGTCGATCGAGGTCGACCAGGAGCAGGTCGTGCTCGCGAACGCGGAGCAGAACTTCGGCACCGGAATGACGCTCGGCACGGAGTTCGACACCACGGGCACCCCGTTCGCCAAGTGGGGCGACAAGGAGTGGATCCAGCTCGGGATCGAGTCGCAGAACTGGACGCTGTCGCAGTTCATGCACGGCGAGCAGGGTGCGCTGATCTGCACCGCCCAGATCGTCGAGACGGTCCCGTGGATCGACGCGAAGTACTACGCCGCGACCCAGGTGATGGACGAAGCCCGTCACGTCGAAGTGTTCGCGCGGTACCTCGACACGAAGCTCTCGGGCCACTACCCGATCAACGCACACCTGAAGATGCTGCTCGACGACATCATCGCCGACGGCCGTTGGGACATGACCTACCTCGGCATGCAGATCATGGTCGAGGGTCTCGCACTCGCGGCGTTCGGATTCATTCACCAGCTCACGACGGAGCCGTTGCTGAAGAAGCTGCTGCGCTACGTGATGTCCGACGAAGCGAGGCACGTCGCCTTCGGTGTGCTCTCGCTGCAGGAGTACTACCAGGAGTTGAGCGCGGCCGAGATCCGCGAGCGCCAGGAGTTCGCGTTCGAAGCCGCGACGCGCATGCGTGACCGCTTCCTCCAGCAGGAAGTGTGGGACCGCATGGGCATCGACGTGAAGGAAGCCGTCAAGCTGGTCATGCAGGCTCCCGACCGTCAGATGTTCCAGGCGCTGCTGTTCTCCAAGATCGTGCCGAACTGCAAGAAGCTGGGCCTGCTCGACGCGGGTGACGGCTGGCTGCGCACCAAGTTCGGCGAGCTCGGCGTGATCCAGTTCGAGGACTGGACCGACACGGGCGACGAGTACACCCTGCTCGACGAGGTGGCCAAGGATCGCGAAGCGGCGTCTGCGTAGCTCGGGCCCTCGACCAGGGGGCGCTAGCCTGCGGCCATGACGGAGGGCGTGCCGGACGAGGACAGTGTCCGGCTGGTCTTCCTCGGCGGCCTGGGCGAGATCGGCCGCAATTGCTTCTGCATCGACGCCGGCGAGATCGTCATCGTCGACTGCGGCCTGATGTTCCCCGACCCCGACATGCCGGGCGTCGACCTCGTCCTTCCCGACTTCACGTACCTGCGCGAGAACCACGAGCGTGTGGCGGGCGTGGTGCTGACCCATGCCCACGAGGACCACGCAGGGGGCATCTCGTTCCTGCTGCGCGACGTCGACGTGCCCGTCCTTCCCATCTACGGCTCGGAGCTCTCCCTCGGTCTCGCCCGCAACCGCATCGAGGAGGCCGACCTCATCGACCGCGTGCGATTCGTGCCGATCGCCGACGGCGAGCGCCGCCGTATCGGTCCGATCGAGTGCGAGTTCGTGCCCGTCACGCATTCGGTGCCGCACGCGTTCGCGGTCGCGTACCACACGGTCTCGGGCACGATCCTGCACACCGGCGACTTCAAGCTGGATCTCACTCCCGTCGACGGCCGCAAGACCGATCTCGCGCGCCTCGGCGAAATTGCGCGCCGCGACGGTGGCGTGCGCGTGCTGCTCTCCGACTCCACGAACGCGGAGCGGCCGGGCTTCACGCCGTCGGAGACGACCGTCGGCGCCGCGATGCGCGGGTTGTTCCGGGAGCACGAGGACAAGCGCTTCATCGTCGCGAGCTTCGCTTCGCACCTGCACCGCGTGCGGCAGGTCGTCGAAGCCGCGCTCGCGGCCGGCCGGCGGGTGGCGTTCCTCGGCCGTTCCATGACCCAGAACGTCACGCTCGCTCGCGAGATGGGCGAGCTCGCGCTCGCCGATGACCGAGTCGTCGACATCGAGGACCTCGCCCGCTATTCGCCGAACGAGCTGTGCATCGTCTGCACGGGCTCGCAGGGCGAGCCGATGAGCGCGCTCGCTCTGATGGCGGCGCACGAGCACAAGTACGTGAAGATCGGTCCCGACGATCTCGTCGTGATCTCCGCGCACGCGATCCCGGGCAACGAGTCCAACGTCTCGCGCGTCATCGACAGCCTGCACCGTGCCGGTGCCGACGTGATCCACGGCGGGTCCGTTCACGTGTCGGGGCATGCATCGCAGGAAGAGTTGAAGTTCATGCTCAACCTCGTGCAGCCCGAGTGGTTCATCCCGGTGCACGGCGAGTACCGGCACATGGTCCACCACGCGCGTCTGGCCGAGAGTGTCGGCGTGCCCGCCGAGCGCGTGCTCGTGTGCGAGGACGGTGACGTCGTCACCGTCACGCCGAGCGGTGCCGACGTGGAGCGCATGGCGGTGCCCGCGGGCTACCTCTACGTCGACGGGATCGTCGGCGACGTCGGCCACGGCGTGCTGCGCGATCGACGGAACCTCGCCGAGGAGGGCGTCGTGGTGGTGATCGTCACCGTCGACTCGCGTACCGGCGAGGTCATCACCGGGCCCGAGATCGTGACCCGCGGTTGGGTGTACGGACCGGAGGCCGACGACCTCATCGAGGACGCCAAGGCCGCCGTGCTGGCGTCGCTGCGAGAGGCCGCCTCCGAGGGCGCGACCGACTACGAGACGCTCCGCCGGCACGCTCGGCGGGCCCTGGGGCGGTTCATCAACGAGCGCACCCGCCGGCGACCCGCGGTGATCCCCGTCGTCATGGAGGTGTGATCCCTCGTGGCGACGATCCGCGACTGGTCGAACTTCATCGCCGGCCGGGTCGCGGTGGTCACGGGCGCCGGCAGCGGTGTGGGACGCGCCATCGCGCTCCAGATGGCCCGCGCGGGTGCGGAGTTGTGGGTGAACGACCTCGCGGCCGAGCGTGCCGACGACGCGGTCGCGGAGATCAAGTCGGAAGGGCTGCTCGCCCGACCGGTCGTCGCCGACGTGTGCGACCGCGACGCGGTGGAGCGAATGGTGCGCGAGACCGGCCCGGTGGACATCCTCGTGAACAACGCGGGCATCCCCGCCGAGGGCATCGTCGTCAAGCCGTTCGTCGAGACCGGCCCCGACGAATGGGACCCGCTCATCCGTTTGAACCTCGCCGCGGTGCTCGGCGTGACACGCGCGTACCTGCCGGGCATGCTCGAGCGCGGCTGGGGGCGAATCCTCACCATCGTCTCCGACGCCGGCCGCCGGGGCGAGCGCAAGCAGGCCGTCTACGGGGCTGCGAAGGCGGCCGCGATGGGGTTCTCTCGTGGGCTCGCGACGGAGGTCGGGCGCCAGGGCGTCACGGTGAACTGCATCGCGCTCGGCACCATGCGCACCGGCCCGTTGGCGAGGGCGCTGGAGCGCGCGCCGGAGCTCGCGGAGAGGCTCGCCCGTCCCTATCCGGTCGGGCGCATCGGCGAGGTCTCCGACCCGGCGCCGCTCGCGGTGATGTTGTGCAGCGACGCGGCGGAGTGGATCACCGGCCAGGTGTACCCGGTCGACGGCGGCTACGCGCCGGCGCTCTGATCCAACCACCCGCCGCGAACTGTCGCGCTACGGCGCGAGCGTCATGATCAACATGATCAGCACGACTTCGGCCACGACGGCCGCGAGCACCGCGGCCGGCCACGGCAGCGCCAGCGCGGCGGCGATGATCACGGCTGTTCGTCCGCACAACGCCAGCACCAGGGCGCGGTTCGCGCGGCGCTGGCGCGCTCTTCCCGACTCGCGCCGCTCGGAAGCGATCGGCGGTTCGCCGAGCAGCGCGGTCAGATCCTCCGGTGGGTGCTCGCGAATGAGGTCGCGGCGATGCCGGTACACCTCGATGCCGGCGGCTGCGCACGCCGCGGCGATCCGCCGATTGCGTGTGACGATCGCGCTGATGCGGGCGCGCTCGGCGCGAAAGCCGCGGTCGCCCATGAGAATGAGCCCCGATGCCTGCACCGCGCCGAAGATGCGCGCGTTGAAGATGCCGGCGTCGACGGGGTCGTACCACGCGTAGATGCCGCATGTGCACCCGGATTGCGGTGCGCGGTGCTGGCTCTCGACGGCGGTGGGCTCGCCGGCGAACCGGGGTGGCATGCACCCAGCCGTGAGGACGGGCGGCCAGACGACGTCGCGTTGCGCGACCGCGGCGAGCGGAAGGCCGCCCTCCGGAACCTTGGACCAGCGGGTCAACGGGTGCCACGTGCGGTAGCCCCGGAGCTCGCCCGCGACGAACGGGCGTCCCTCGCCTCCACCACCGCAGGCCGCCATGTCACTCATGCCTATCCGCTCTTGGCCCTGCGGGCCGGGCCGCTCGGGCCCCGCTCGCTGCTCGGCGGGATACCCGCCTCGCGACACTCGCTCCTGCTTGGTTACGCCGGCTGGGGCGCGGGCTCCTTGGGCGAGGACGGCGTCGCCGGGGTCGCCGGTTCAGGCACCGGGATCACCGGCAACGGCTCCTCGTGCACGGGCTCGAAGATGATCTCCCGTCGGATGGGTCCGATCTGTCCGGCACGCATGGGCATCACCCTCCACGAGACCCCCATTGTGACCCCTCATTCCCGCCGCGACGACCCCCGAAATCGGGAACACGCGCGACCGGGGCGTTCCACAACGGGAGTATGCCTGTGTGGTTTGTGTTGTTGTTGTTACGATCTCGCTCGTGCCAGCGACCCGGCGGACCACCCGGCGCGCCCCATCCCGGCGGCGCCCCGCCACCAAGCGCCGTCCCACCGGCGCCCGCCGGCCGGCGCGCGTCCACGCCCTGCGCGACCGGGCCGCCGAGCAACTGCGAGGTCACATCATCGACGTGGTGGCCGTCGGGCTCGCGGCCGCAGGCTCGATCACCTCGCTTGCCCTCGCCACCGACCTGGTGGGCCCGATCGGCCGGCTGATCGACGTCGGCGCCACGTCCGCGCTCGGCCGGGGCGCCGGGATGCTGCCGGTGGGGTGCTTCGCCGTCGCGGTCCTGTTGCTGTGGAGCCGTCCGTTCCTCGCCGACGCCACGGGCGCATCCGGTCCCGACGCCGCGCCGGTCGCGTCGGTGCGCATCGGCCTCGGCGTGTCGCTCGTCTTGCTCGGGATCGTCGGCCTGCTCCATCTCGGCGGTGGCAGCCCGTCGCTCGACGGCTCGATGCAGGAGTTGCGCGCCGCGGGCGGGTTCGCCGGCGCGGTCGTGGGCGGTCCACTCGAGGCGGGTCTCGGGACGGTCGGCGCGGTGATCGTCCTCCTTGCCGCCACCGTGCTCGGCCTGCTGCTCGCGCCAGGTCTCGGCGTGCGACGTGCCCTGCACGGGATCGCGCACGGAACCGTCCTGCTCGTGCGCTTCCTGCACGAGGCCTTCGAGCTCCACGCGATCGGCGACGACTCGCTCGGCGTGCAACCGGGGGGCGACGCCGCGGCGGCGCCGAGCTCTCGACGTCCGGCGCTCTACGACGAGCTTGCGGATCCGGCGACGTTCGAGACCGTGCCCGAGCCGGAGGTCGCGGAGGAGGCGGAGGAGGCGGAGATCGTCGATCTCGACGACGACGCCGGCGGTCGGCCGGTCGCGCCCGCAGCGGCGAAGCCGGCCGCGGTCGCGCCGGTCATCGACCTCGCGTCGTTGCACTCGCCTGGAGCGTGGAAGCTGCCACCCACGACGCTGCTGCGCCGCAGCAACGGCCGGGCGGTGGACCCGCGTCTCGTCGACGAAGGCGGACGCGTGCTCGAGGCCACGTTGCAGGAGTTCGGAGTCGACGCGCGCCTCGTTGGTCGCACCATCGGCCCGACCGTCACGCGCTACGAGCTCGAGCTGGGTGCCGGCGTGAAGGTGAGTCGCGTCACCGGTCTCAGCAAGGAGATCGCCTACTCGATGGCGAGCCACGACGTACGCATCCTCGCCCCGATCCCCGGGCGCAGCGCGATCGGCGTCGAGGTTCCCAACAAGCAGCGCCAGCTCGTGACGTTGGGCGACATCCTTGCGAGCGAAGAAGCGGCGAATGCGTCGCACCCGCTCGAGGTCGGTCTCGGACGCGACATCGCCGGGCGCGGCCAGATGGCGAACCTCGCGACGTTCCCGCACGTGCTCATCGCCGGTGCAACGGGCGCGGGCAAGTCGAGCTGCATCAACAGCATCATCACGTCGATCCTGATGCGCTCGACGCCCGAACAGGTGCGTCTCATCCTCGTCGACCCCAAGCGGGTCGAGCTCGGCGTCTACAACGGTCTGCCCCACCTGCTCACGGAAGTGGTCACGAACCCGAAGCGTGCCGCCAACGCGCTCGACTGGGCCGTGCGCGAGATGGACCTGCGCTACGAGCTGCTCGCCGAAGTCGGCGTGCGCGACATCACGGGTTACAACGCCATGTACGACCGCGGTGACCTTCCTACCGCGTCGAACCCCGATCCCGTCGGTGGCAAGACATACGAGCGGTTGCCGTTCATCCTCGTCGTGGTCGACGAGCTCAACGATCTCATGATGGTTGCCGCGCGCGACGTCGAGGCGAGCATCTGCCGCATCGCGCAGATGGCCCGCGCGGTGGGCATCCACCTCGTGATCGCGACGCAGCGCCCGTCCGTCGACGTGATCACCGGCGTCATCAAGGCCAACATCCCGAGCCGTCTCGCGTTCTCGGTGAGCAGCCTCGCCGACTCGCGCGTGATCCTCGACCAGCCCGGCGCGGAGAAGCTCATTGGGCAGGGCGACATGCTCGTGCTGTCGGCGTCGTCGAACCGGCCCCAGCGCGTGCAGGGCTCGTGGGTCGACGAAGAATGCGTGCGCAAAGTGGTCGCGCACTGGCGCCGCCAGGTCAGCGCGCCGAGCTACGTCGAAGGCCTCCAGGGAGACGAGAACGCGGCGAGCAGCGGTGGGGCGGGCGACGTCGATGATGACGACGAGTTGCTCGGCGAGGCGATGGAGCTCGTCGTGCGCAGCGGCCTCGGTTCCACGAGCATGCTGCAGCGCAAGCTTCGCGTGGGTTTCGCACGAGCCGGGCGTCTGATGGACCTCTTGGAGCGACGGGGCGTCGTGGGCCCGTCGGAGGGCTCCAAGGCGCGCGCCGTCCTGATGACGGTCGAGGAGCTCGAGCAGTCGCGCGACCGGGTGTAGCGCCCTCCGGCCCCGACCCCGGGCTGACGGGCCGCTTGTAGGATGGGCGGGTGGCCTCTCTTCCGGGTGCTCGCGCGCCGCGCTTCCACATCGAGACGCTCGGCTGCCCGAAGAACGCGGTCGATTCCGACAAGGTCGTCGCTTCGCTGCTCGCCGACGGGCTCGAGCCGGCGGCCGCCGTCGATGAGGCCGACGTCGTGGTCGTCAACACCTGCGCGTTCGTGGAGGCCGCGCGCCAGGAGTCGATCGACACGATCCTTGCGCTCGCCGATGCCCGCAAGGAAGGCGCGCGACTCGTCGTCACGGGGTGCATGGCCGAGCGCTACGGCGACGAGCTCGCGGTCGCGCTGCCGGAGGTCGACGCGGTCGTGGGCTTCGCTCACGAGGCGTCGATCGGGTCGACGGTGCCGGTGCCGGTCGCGTTCAAGCGCAAGCCCAGTGGCGTGCGCGACCTGCTCGACATGCCGCGGCCTGCACCCGCGGTTCCGTGGGCGTACGTCAAGGTCGCGGAGGGCTGCGACCGCGCGTGCGCGTTCTGTGCCATCCCGTCGTTCCGGGGCAAGCAGCGGTCGCGGCGCCCGGCGTCGATCGAGGCCGAGGCGCGCGAGCTCGTCGCCGGTGGTGTGCGCGAGCTCGTGCTCGTCGCGCAGGACCTCGCCTGGTACGGCCGTGACGCGGGCGAGCCAGGCGCGCTCGCGCCGCTGCTGCGCTCGCTCGACCGGCTGCGTGTCGACGGCCTCGCCCGTGTGCGGCTGCTGTACCTCTACCCGAGTGAGGTGCGCGAGCCGCTCGTCTCGACGATGCTCGAGCTTCCGAGTGTCGTGCCGTACTTCGATCTGTCGTTGCAGCACGCGTCCTCGCCGTTGCTCCGATCGATGCGGCGCTGGGGCAGCGGCGACCGGTTCCGCGCGCTGATCGCCGCGATCCGCGACCGCGAGCCCGACGCCACGTTCCGCTCTTCCTTCATCGTCGGCTTCCCGGGGGAGACCGAGCGCGACCACGACGAGCTCCTGCAGTTCCTCGCCGACGTCGAGCTCGACTGGGCCGGGTTCTTCCCGTTCTCACCGGAGGACGGCACGCCGGCCGCGGAGCTTCCCGATGCGGTCGACGAGCGCACGACGCAGGAGCGGCTGCGGGAGTGCAGCGAGCTCCAGGACCCGATCACGGCCGCCGCACGTGACGCTCTGGTGGGTCGTGAAGTCGAAGTCCTCGTGGACGGCATCGACGAGACGCGCGGCGATGCAACCGGGCGTACGCCGCGTGAGGCGCCGGAGATCGACGGCCAGGTGACGGTGCAGGGTTGTTTCGCCCGCCCCGGCACACTCGTGCAGGCGCGCGTCGTCGAGGCGCGCGGTCCCGACATCGTGGCCGTCCCGCTGCGTGTCGAGCAGACGATCGGTCGCGCGTCGTGAGCGCATCAGCCGCACCCGTGCGCCGCTTCGGGCCGGGCGCCATCGCGACCCCGGCCAACGCCGTCACCGCGATCCGCTTGTTGCTCGCGGTGCCGACGCTGGTCCTCGTCGTGAAGGTCGGCGCGTCATGGTCGACGTTCGTCATGTGGACGGTGCTGGCGTGCACCGACGGTGTCGACGGCTGGCTGGCGCGCCGCGACGGCACCACCCGTTCGGGTGCGTTCCTCGACCCGCTCGCCGACAAGTTCCTCGTAGTCGGCGGCTTCCTCGCGCTCGCGGTGCGAGGCGACTTCGGATGGGTACCCGTCGTGCTCGTGGTCGGCCGCGAGCTGTCGATCTCGACGTACCGCTCGCTCGCGGCGCGCCGCGGTATCTCGTTGCCGGCGCGCCAACTCGGCAAGTGGAAGACGTTCCTGCAGCTGTGTGCGGTCGGGGCGGTGCTGTTCCCGCCGACCGCGGACGCGACGGCTTTGCAGGCGACGGTCCTGTGGGTCGCGGTCACGCTCACGATCGTCTCCGCGCTCGACATCCTCTTCCGTGGTTGGCAGGAGACCCGCGCCTGATGCGTTGCGACGTGTTGTGCATCGGTACCGAGCTGTTGCTGGGGCAAATCACCGACACGAACTCGGCCTGGATCGGCGAACAGCTCGCGCTTGCGGGCATCGACAGCTACGAGCATCGCCATGTCGGCGACAACCTCGGCCGGATGGTCGACGCGATCGAAGACATGCTCGTCGGCGCGGATGCGCTCATCATCTGCGGCGGGCTCGGCCCCACGCCCGACGACGTGACGCGTGAGGCGATCGCGAAGGTGATGGGCACCGAGCTCGAACGGCGCGACGACCTCGTCGAGTGGATCCGTGCACTGTTCGGCGAGCGTGGTCGCGACATGCCCGCCAACAACCTGCGCCAGGCCGACGTGCCGCGCGGCGGCGAGCCGATCCCGAACTCGGTGGGCACCGCGCCCGGGTTGAAGTGCATGGTCGGCGACAAGATCGTCTACGCGATTCCCGGGGTGCCCTACGAGATGCGGCTCATGATGAGCGAGCACATCCTGCCGGATCTCCTGCGCCGGGCCGGCCAGCAGGGTGCGATCGTGTCCCGCACGCTCAAGACGTGGGGCGCGTCGGAGTCGGGACTGGCGGAGATGATCGCGGATCGCGTCGAGGCCCAGACGAACCCCACGATCGCCTTCCTCGCCCGCGGCATCGAGGGCATCTCGGTGCGCATCACCGCGAAGGCCGACACCGACGAGGAGGCGCGCGCGCTCATCGAGCCCGAGGAGCGCGCGCTGCGCGACGTGTTGGGCGATCTCGTGTTCGGTGTGGATCACGAGACCATGGAGACGGTCGTACTGGAGCTGCTGCGCGCGCGCGGCTGGACGCTCGCGGTCGCGGAGTCGATCACGGGCGGCCTCGTGAGCGCGCGTCTCGTGTCGGTGCCGGGCACGAGCGAAGTGTTGAAGGGCAGCGTCGTGTCCTACATGACCGACGTGAAGCAGTCGTTGCTGGGCGTCACCGCCGAGAAGGTCGTCAGCGCGGAGTGCGCACGCGAGATGGCCGAGGGCGTGCGCAAGCTCACCGGCGCGGACGTCGCGTTGTCGGTCACGGGCGTTGCCGGGCCTGAGCCGCAAGACGACCAGCCGGTGGGCACGGTGTTCTTCGGGCTCGCGCTTCCGGACCGCGACGTCGAAGCGGTCGGTACCCGTCTTCCCGGGCAGCGCGAGCAGGTCCGCCAGTTCGCGACGATCTCGCTGCTGAACCTGTTGCGGATGGCGCTGCTCCGCGGGTGAGCGAGCACATCGGCCGCGCGTTCGTGGCCGTCGTGCCGCCCGGCTCCGTGCTGGACGCGGTCGGTCGCGCCGTGGCGGCGGCCGGCGATCCGCCCGGGGGATGGCGGTGGACCACGCCCGAGCAGTGGCACGTGACGTTGCAGTTCCTCGGGCGTGTCGAGGATGCGGCGGTGGCGGTGCGCGCGTTGGGGCCCGCGGTCGCGGCGCAGCAGGCGTTCGAGGCTCGTCTCGGTGGCGCGGGCGCGTTCCCGTCGGCACGTCGGGCCGGTGTTGCCTGGGCCGGCGTCACGGAAGGTGCCGAGCCGTTCGGCGCACTCGCTCGAAGCGTGAGCGATGCGCTGGCGCCGCTCGGTTACGCGCGCGACGAGGGCCGGTTCCACCCGCATCTGACGCTTGCGCGGACCCGGGGCCGTGATCGGCGCGACGCGCGACCACTCGTGGACGCGCTGAGTGGCGCGGCGCTGGGGGAGCGGTTCGAGGTGGCCGAGGTGGTGCTGTTCGAGAGCCGCACCCGCCCGTCAGGCGCCGAGTACGTGGCCCGGGCCCGGTTCCCGCTGGGTCGTGCCGATGCGGACGCCGGGAATGCTTGAATCGAACGCATGTTCGGGCTAGCGTAATTCCATCCGTGGAATTCCACGGATGTGATATCCGCGGCAGACTGCAGCCGGAGATGTAGCCGGAGATGTAGTCGTAGATGTCAGGGGACGGCGATAACTGTCACACCCCCGCCGTACCGTCGCTCCAGCGGAGCTTCCCCCAGATCCGACGACGCGGTGCACACGGCACCACGAACGCATCCGAACGCAACGACCCGAGGAGGGGCTGACGGTGGAACGTGACAAGGCGCTCGACATGGCACTCGGCCAGATCGAGAAGCAGTTCGGCAAGGGCTCGATCATGCGCCTGGGTGAGCAGGGTCACGTGGGCGTGGAGGCGGTCTCCACCGGTGCGCTCGCCCTCGACCTCGCGCTCGGTATCGGCGGGCTGCCGCGTGGCCGCATCGTCGAGATCTTCGGCCCCGAGTCGTCGGGGAAGTCGACGCTCGCGATGCACGTCGTCGCCGAGGCCCAGCGCAACGGCGGCGTATGTGCGTACATCGACGCGGAGCACGCGATGGACCCGGTCTACGCCAAGGCGATCGGTGTCAACGTCGACGATCTGCTGATCTCGCAGCCCGACACCGGTGAGCAGGCGCTCGAGATCGCCGACATGCTGATCCGTTCGGGTGCGCTCGACGTGCTCGTCATCGACTCGGTCGCCGCGCTCGTGCCCCGGGCCGAGATCGAAGGCGAGATGGGCGACTCGCACGTCGGTCTGCAAGCCCGTCTGATGAGCCAGGCGTTGCGCAAGCTCACCGCCAACCTCAACCGCTCCCGCACCATCGCGATCTTCATCAACCAGCTGCGGGAGAAGATCGGTGTGATGTTCGGTTGCTTCAGTTATGGCACCCGCGTCACGCTCGCCGACGGCACGCAGGAGAAGATCGGCAAGATCGTCAACCAGCGGATGCCCGTCGAGGTGCTCTCCTACGACCCCGAGGCCGGCGCGGTCGTGCCGAAGAAGGTCGTGAACTGGTTCGACAACGGTGTGACGGAGGAGTTCCTCCAGTTCACCGTCGCACGGCCCAGCGGGAACGGCCGATCGCAGTTCGCCTGTACGCCGAACCACCTCATCCGCACTCCAGGTGGGTGGCGTGAGGCGGCCGAGCTCGTGGCGGGCGACCGCGTCCTGCAAGCAATCTCGCACCGGCTGTCCGACCTCCAATGGGAGGTCGTGCTCGGTGGCCTGATGGGTGACGGCGCGCTTTCACCCAACCGTTCGGGTAACGCCGCGCGGTTCCGCTTCGGTCATGGCGCTCGGCAAGCGGAGTACTGCGAGTGGAAGGCGTCGCTCTTCGAGAACATCGGGGTGAGCAGGTCGTCCAACGCCCGCGGCGTGACGTTCGCGGATGTGAGTCCGTTGCCGGAGCTCGCCGAACTTCGTGACGCCGTCTACCTCGACGGCAAGAAGGTGTTCGGCTACGACTACCTGAAGCAGCTCACACCGCTCTCGCTGGCGATCTGGTACATGGACGACGGGTCGTTCACGATCCGGGCCAAGGGCCTGCAGGAGCGCACCGTCGACGGGAGTGGTCGTTCGGAGATCTGCGTCGAGGCGATGGACCCGACCACACGGGTGCGCCTGGCGGCGTATCTCGCCGACACGTGGGACATCCAGCCGAAGCTGATGGAACGCGGTGCCGATCGAAAGGCGTACCTCGTCTTTTCGAAGGACGAGACCGCCAAACTGCACGCACTGATCGCTCCGTTCGTGCATCCGTCGATGCAGTACAAGCTCCTGCCGAAGTACCGCGGCAGGTTTGCGCTCGAGCCGGTGTACGCGGCGGAGCGCTATGAGCTCATGCCGTTCCCGATCGTGCAGATTGCTCGCAAGCCGCAGACGCGATCGATGCACAGGTTCGACATCGAGGTCGAGGGTACCCACAACTACTTCGTCGACGGGACGATGGTGCACAACTCGCCCGAGACGACGCCGGGTGGGCGTGCGCTGAAGTTCTATTCGTCGGTGCGTCTCGACATCCGCCGCATCGAGACCATCAAGGACGGTGCAGAGGCGGTCGGGAACCGGGCCCGGGTCAAGGTGGTGAAGAACAAGGTCGCCCCGCCGTTCCGACAGGCCGAGTTCGACATCATGTACGGCAAGGGCATCAGCCGCGAAGGCTCGCTGCTCGACGTCGCCGTCGACCTCGGCATCGTGAAGAAGTCGGGCGCGTGGTTCACGTACGAGGGTGAGCAACTCGGCCAGGGCCGCGAGAACGTGAAGAACTTCCTCGCCGAGAACATCGACCTCGTGTTCGAGATCAGCGAGAAGGTTCGTCAGGCCGTCGGCATCGGCGACTCCGACGAGAACGCCGAGGCCGAAGCCGACGACAACAACAACGTCGTCGACCTCCGCGACGCGGGCGAGTAGGGCCCGCCGGGCGTCGGTTCCGTTCGGTTCCGGGGAGGGCCCCACGGCCGCCCTCCCCGGGCCATGGCTCCACGTCGTCGCCCGTAGACTCGGGGGGTGAACGAGGGCCGGCGGTTTCATGTGCGCACCTTCGGGTGCCAGATGAACGAGCACGACTCCGAGCGTCTCGCGGGTCTGCTCGGGGCCGACGGCTGGCAGCACACCGACGACGTCGAGCAGGCCGACCTCGTCGTCCTCAACACGTGCTGCATCCGTGAGAACGCCGACAACAAGCTCTACGGACACCTCGGCCACCTCAAGGCGCTGAAGGAGCGTCGCCCCGGCCTGCAGATCGCGGTGGGCGGCTGCCTCGCCCAGAAGGACCGCGAGCTCATCGTGGAGCGGGCCGGCCACGTCGACGTCGTGTTCGGCACCCACAACCTCGCCCACGCGCCCGCACTCCTGCGCAAGGCCCGCCGGCTCGGTGAGCCGGTCATCGAGATCCTCGAGGAGCACGACGCGTATCCGTCCGCGCTTCCCGCGCGCCGCGAGGTCGATCACGCGGCATGGATCACGATCCAGATCGGCTGCGACAACTCGTGCACGTTCTGCATCGTGCCGATCGTGCGCGGCGCCGAGGTCAGCCGGCGCATGGGCGACATCGTGCGCGAGATCGAAGAGCTCGTCGCCGACGGCGTCACCGAGGTCACGCTGCTCGGCCAGAACGTCAACTCCTACGGGCGCGATCTCGGCGCCGGGCAGTACCGGCCGCGCTTCGCTGACCTGTTGCGCGCCGTCCACGCGATCCCCGGTGTCCGCCGGGTCCGCTACACGTCGCCGCACCCGAAGGACCTGCGACCCGACACCATCGACGCGATGGCGACGTGCGCGACCGTGTGCGAGCACCTGCACCTGCCGTTGCAGGCGGGAAGCGACCGGGTGCTCTCGCGCATGCATCGCGGCTACACCGCGGCGCGCTACCTCGAGCGTCTCGCCGCCGCGCGCGCCGCGATCCCCGATCTCGCGGTGACGACCGACCTCATCGTCGGCTTCCCGGGCGAGACGGATGCCGACTTCGAGCGCACGCTCGAGGTCGTCGACGAGGCCGCGTACGACTCGGCGTACACGTTCATCTTCTCGCCCCGACCGGGCACACCCGCCGCGACGATGGTTGACGACTTCGTGGCCGCCGATATCGCGGGCGAGCGCATGCGCCGGCTCGTCGCGGTCGTCGAGCGTCACGCGCTCGCGAAACATCGTGAACGACTCGGCCGCACCGAAGAGGTTCTCGTCGAAGGTCCGTCGAAGAAGGATCCGTCGGTGCTGTCGGGCCGCACACGTCAGAACAAGCTCGTGCACTGCTCGTTCAACGGCGCCGCGCCCGCTCCGGGCACGTATGTCGCGGCGCGCATCGTCGACGCCGCGCCGCACTGGTTGCGCGGCGAGCTCGTCGACGTCGTCGCCGCGCCTCGACGGGCCCGCACGCGCATCCCCGTCGCCGCCGGGCCGGCTTGACGATCACCCATCTCGCGCTCGTCGGCCCCACCGCGTCCGGCAAGTCCGCGCTCGCGCTGCACGCGGCGCGTGTCCTCGGCGACGTGGAGATCGTGTCGATGGACTCCATGCAGGTGTACCGGGGCATGGATGTCGGCACCGCGAAGCCGGCTCCCGCCGACCGCGCCGTGGTGCCGCACCACCTCGTCGACGTCGCCGACCCGTGGGAGGACTGGTCGGTAGCCCGCTTCCAGGAGGCGGCCCGGGCCGCGGTCGCCGGCATCGAGGCCCGCGGCCGGCGGGCGTTGCTCGTCGGCGGGACCGGTCTCTACGTGCAGGCTGTCGTCGACGACCTGTCGTTCCCGGGCGAGGACCTCGCGCTGCGCTCCGAGCTGGAGGCCCGCACGGCCGAGCCCGGCGGTGTCGCCGCCGCGTACGCGCAGCTCGAGCAACTCGACCCCGCCGCGGCGGCGCGCATCGACCCCCACAATGCCCGCCGCATCGTGCGGGCCCTCGAGGTGATCCGCCTCACGGGCCGGCCGTTCTCGTCGTTCGGGCCCGGCCTCCAACAGTTCGGCCCCACCGCGTTCCCTGTGGACATCGCCGGTGTCTGGCTCCCACGCGCGGTCCTCTCGCGCCGAATCGACGAGCGATTCGGCGCGATGCGCGCGAACGGGCTGGTCGAGGAGGTGGCGAAGTTGTCCACAGATTCCCGCGGCCTGTCCCGCACGGCGGCCCAGGCGATCGGCTACAAGGAGACGATCGACGCTCTCCACAGCCACCCCCACAGCCCCGAAGCCCTCGACGCGGCCTTCGACCTCGCGATCCGTCGCACCCGAAGCTTCGCCCGCCGGCAGCGCATGTGGTTCCGGCGTGACCCCCGGATCCGGTGGCACGCCACCGCGGAAAATCCCTGTCTGCTGCTGCCCTCACTCCTGGCAACCTGGAGCCGATGAGCACTCCGCTCGCCCTCGTCAAGCTGCACGCCACCGGCAACGACTTCCTCGTCTGCGACGCCGCGCCGACGATTCGCGGCGATGCCGCCGAGCGCCTGTGCGACCGCCACACCGGTGTCGGTGCCGACGGCCTCATCGTCCTCGGCCCCCCCGAGGACGGCGCCGACTGCTCGATGGTGCTCTTCAACGCCGATGGCCATCTCGCCGAGATGAGCGGCAACGGCATCCGCTGTCTCGCGTGGCTCGCGCACCGCAACGGCCTCGGCGACGGCAAGCGTCTCGTGGTCGACACCGACGCCGGCCGCCGCGAGATCGACCTCGACGTCGATCCCGTCACCGACGAGCTGCGCGCCGCGACCGTCGACATGGGCCTGGTCACGTTCGATCCCGCGAACATCCCGCTCGATGCGCCGAACCCGTTCGACCTCGAGGCGATCTTTCACGGCACCCGTTACGTGGGCGACGCGGCCGGAATGGGTAATCCGCATCTTGTGCTCCTGGTCGACGACCCGCGCGCGGCGCGCGTCACCCAACACGGCCCGCATCTCGAGCACGACGATCGCTTCCCGAACGGCACGAACGTCGAGTTCATCGCCGCCACCACCGGCGAGCCGGGCGTCATCGACATGCGGGTCTGGGAGCGCGGCGTCGGCGAAACGCTCAGTTGCGGCACCGGCGCGTGCGCGGCGGCCGCGGTCGCGAACCGGCGGGGGCTCGTAGGTGAGCGCGTCGTCGTCCACGTGGCTGGCGGCGACTTGCACGTCGAGCTCGGTGAGACGATCCGTCTCGGCGGCCCCGTGGCCCACGTCTTCGACACGACCGTCGACCTCGACGACTTCTCGCCCACACTCGGCGGGCTCACCCGTTCATGACCGCGCCGCGCGAAGGACGCCAGCGCCGGCGGCTCACCGCGACCGAGGTCGACCTCGAGGTTCTCCGCCAGCGGGCCCTTCTCGTCGGCACGGGCGCGGGCACGCACTCCACCGAGGAAGCCGAGGCGTCGCTCGACGAGCTCGCGCTCCTCGCCGACACCGCCGGCGCCGAGACCGTCGACCGTGTCCTGCAGCGGCGCGACACCCCCGACCCCGCGACGTACATCGGCAAGGGCAAGGCCGCGGAGCTGCGTCAGCTCGCCGAAGCCCTCGACGTCGACGTCGTGATCTTCGATGACGAGCTCAGCCCCGCGCAGCAACGCAACCTGGAGACGCTGTTCGGCCGCGACGTCGTCGATCGCGTCGCGCTGATCCTCGACATCTTCGCCCAGCACGCCAGCAGTCAAGAGGGCATGGTGCAGGTCGAGCTCGCGCAGCTGCGATACCGCCTCCCGAGACTGCGCGGTCGCGGCCTCGCGTTGAGCCAGCAGGGTGCGGGCATCGGCACACGCGGCCCGGGCGAGACGCAGCTGGAGGTCGACCGGCGCCGCATCCTGCGTCGGGTCACGAAGCTCGAACGCGGCCTCGAACGCCTGGCCGCGACGCGGGCAACGCAACGCAAGGCACGACACCGGCGCGCGCTGCCCACTGTTGCACTCGTCGGGTACACGAACGCGGGCAAGAGCACGTTGCTGAACCGCGTCACCGAAGCCGCCGTCGTCGTCGAGGACCGGCTGTTCTCGACCCTCGATCCCACGACGCGCCGGCTGCGGCTCCCGGGCGGCGAGATCGTGCTGCTGTCCGACACGGTCGGATTCGTGCGCCGGCTTCCGCATCAGCTCGTCGAGGCGTTCCGCTCGACGCTCGAAGAGGTTGCCGACGCCGATCTGCTCCTGCACGTCGTCGATGCCGGTTCGTCCGACGGTGAGGCCCAGATCGCCGCGGTGCGAACGGTGCTGCGCGAGATCGGCGCGGGCGACGTGCCGGAGCTGCTCGCGGTCAACAAGGTCGATACCGCGGATCCGGACGCGATGGACGCGCTGCTCGGCGCGCACCCCGGGTCGGTCGCGGTCTCTGCGTTGACCGGTGAGGGCGTCGACAAGCTCCTCGAGGCCGTCGCCACGCGCCTCCGATCGCTGGCGCGCATCGTCGAGCTCTCGGTGCCGTACGGCCGCGGCGACGTCATCGCCGCGTTGCACCGCGACGGCGAGGTGCTCGTCGAGGTGCACGAGAACGACGCGACGAGAGTGCGGGCCCGGATGCCGGAAGCCGAGCTCGGTCGCTACCGCGAGTTCGTCGTCGGCTGAGCGTCGGGCGAGCCCCGAATGAGCCACCGCCCGGGTACCGGCCCCCGGGTAGTGTGAGCCGGATGGCCTCGACGGCAGCGTCCCGGTCGGGCTTCGTCCCACCTCCGTACCCTCACGATCGCCTCGCGACGTTGCGCCGTCTCGCCGACGCACTGCCGGGCGGAGTCGTCGACTGCTCCGTCGGCACGCCCGTCGACCCGATGCCGGAAGCCGCGCTCGACGCGCTGCGCGCGGCCGCACCCGGATCCACGGGTTATCCGCCCTCGATGGGCACGCCCGCGCTGCGGGACGCGGCCGCGGCGTGGATCGGCCGCCGTTTCGGCGTGACACTCACCGCGGACGACGTCATCGCGTGCGTCGGAACGAAGGAGTTCGTCGCCTCGTTGCCGCACTACCTCTCGTTGCGCGAACCGTCGCGCGATACCGTCCTCTACCCCGGTGTCGCGTATCCGACCTACGAGATGGGCGCGACGCTCGCACGTTGCCGCGCCGTCGCGGTGCCGCTCGACGCCGAGTGGCGTCTCGACCTCGGTCTCGTCTCCGACGCGGACGCGCAACGGGCGCTCGTGTTGTGGGTCAACGTGCCGGGCAACCCGACCTCCGCTACCGCGACCGCCGACCAGATGCGTTCCATCGTGGCCTGGGCCCGCGAACGCGGTGTCGTCGTCGCGAGCGACGAGTGCTACGCCGAGTTCGCGGGCGTGCCGGGCGACCCCCCGACCGCGATCGCAACCGGTCTCGAAGGCGTGCTCGCGGTGCACTCGGTGTCGAAGCGCTCGAACATGGCCGGTCTTCGCTGCGGGTTCGTCGCCGGCGACCCCGAGCTCGTGCGCTACCTGGGCGAGGTGCGCAAGCACGCGGGGATGATCGTGTCGAATCCGTCGCAGGCCGCGGCTGCGGCGGCGCTGCGCGACGACGCCCACGTCGACGCGCAGCGCGCCCGTTACGAGAGGCGGCGGGCCCTCGTGCTGCCCGCACTCGAGGAACACGGTCTGGTGCACGACGGCGGCCCGGCACTGTTCTATCTCTGGCTTCGTTCGGCCGAGGAGGCCGACGACGGATGGGAGATCGCGGCCCGGCTCGCGGAGGCCGGCACGCTCGTCGCGCCCGGTGACATGTACGGTCCCGCCGGCGCCGACCACGTGCGCCTCGCTCTCACCCAGCCCGACGACCGGCTCGAGCTGGCCCTCGAACGCCTGGCCGCGTCCGCGGCCCGAACCTGAACGAGGAGGAGGCCCCGGTGGACGACCTCGCCGAGCGGATCGGCGCGCTGTGGGACGGTCGCGACGACCTCGCCGCGGTGATGCCCGAACGTGCGGCGCGCGACGCGGTGCACGAGGCGATCGACCGTCTCGACCGCGGTGAGGCGCGCGTGGCGGAGCTCGTCGACGGCGACGTCGTCGTGCACGAATGGCTGAAGCAGGCGGTGCTCCTGCTGTTCCGGCTCGAGGCGATGGAGACGATCGAGCTCGGCCCGTTCGAGTACCGCGACAAGATCCGGCTCAAGAACGACTACGAGAAGGCGGGGGTGCGGGTCGTGCCCGGCGCCTCGGCCCGCTGGGGCTCGTACCTGGCGCCGGGTGTCGTGATGATGCCGTCCTACGTCAACATCGGCGCGCACGTCGGCGCCGACACCATGGTCGACACGTGGGCGACGGTGGGCTCGTGCGCGCAGATCGGTGAGCGCGTCCACCTGTCCGGCGGTGTCGGCATCGGCGGCGTGCTGGAGCCGCCGCAGGCCGCTCCGGTGTTCGTCGGCGACGACACGATGATCGGGTCGCGTTGCATCGTCGCGGAAGGTGCACGGGTCGGTACCGGTGTCGTGCTCGGGTCCGGTTGCATCCTCAACGGATCGGTGCCGGTGTACGACGCGGAGACCGGCGCAGAACTGAGCCGTGGGGCCGTGCCCGACTGGTGCGTCGCGATCGCGGCCACACGGCCGAAGTCCTTTCCCGGCGGCGAATTCGGACTGCCGTGTGTGCTCGTGGTGAAGCGGATCACGGAGGGGGAGCGGCACGAGAAGGGCCGCATCAACGAGATCCTCCGCGAGCACGGCGTCGCGACGTGAGCGACGTCGCGACTGCGGATCGGCGCGACCTTCTCTCACTCACCGCGGCTCTGGTGGCAGTGCCGTCCCTGAGTCGTGACGAGACCTCTCTCGCCGACGCGATCGAAGCCCGCTTGCGCGCGCGTGCGCCACGGCTCGAGGTGGCCCGCGTCGGCGACAACGTGATTGCGCGCACCCGGTTCGGCCGCCCGCGCCGGGTCGTGCTCGGTGGCCATCTCGACACGGTGCCGGCCAACGCGAACGAAACCCCGCGGGTCGAAGGCGACATTCTCCACGGCCTCGGCTCTGCCGACATGAAAGGCGGCCTGGCGGTGCTGCTCGCGCTCGCCGAGGACCTCTCCGAACGCGGCGAGGATGCGCGTCACGACGCGACGCTGGTGTTCTACGTCGCCGAAGAGATCGCCGACGAGTTCAACGGGCTGCGCGCCCTGTTCGAACGCGACGCCGATCTCATTGCCGGGGATCTCGCGATCCTGCTCGAGCCGACCGGCGGATGGGTCGAGGCGGGGTGCCAGGGTGTGGTGATCCTGCAAGCCACCTTTCACGGCAGCCGCGCGCACACGGCCCGGCCGTGGATGGGCCAGAACGCGATCGGGCGCGCCGCCGGCGCGCTGGCCCGGGTCGCGGCGAGTGAGCCGGAGCCGCTCGCGCTCGACGGCCTCGAGTACCGCCAGGCATTGCAGGTGGTCCGCGTCGAGGGCGGTGTCGCCAACAACGTCGTCCCCGACCGGTGCTCGTTCGTGGTCAACCGCAGGTTCGCGCCGTCGTTGTCGATCGCGCAGGCGCGGGCGGAGGTCGAGGAGCTGCTCGAGGGCGCCGACGAGATCGAGCTCGTGACCTCGTCGCCGGCCGCGCCCCCGAATCTCGGCGCGCCGCTTGTCGCCGAGTTCGTGGGGACGCTCGATCTCGCGGTGCGCCCGAAGCTCGGTTGGACCGACGTCGCCCGCTTCGCCGCGGCAGGCATTCCCGCGTTGAACTTCGGGCCCGGCGATCCGAGCCTCGCCCACACCGCCGACGAGTGTGTCGATCGCGAGTCGCTCGACGGTTGTTACGCGGTGCTCGGCTATTTCCTGGGGTTGCGCGGCCGCTGAGGTCTACCCCGCGCCGCGCTCACGCGACGCGCGGCCGGCGCCGGGAGGGCAGGAGGTCGTCGCCGGGGATGGCGACGTCGGGGGTCGGCGCCGCGATCGGCGTGCGGGCCGGTGCCGGCTCGGGAGCAACCGGCGTGGGCACGACGATCTCCGCCGCGGTCTCCGACGTCGTCCGCGCGAGATAGTCGGCGAGGCGCCGGTCGTCGTCCGCGAGCGCGGTCAGGCTGGCCAACGGGCCGCGTGCCGCCTCGCGCCGCTCACGTCGAGTCGGGCCGCTGTCGGTGTCAGCCAAGCTCAGCAAGGCGTAGGCCTGGTCGAACCCCGAGTGCGCGGCGACCTCGGCGAAGCGCGCGGTCTCGTCGGCCAGATTGCCGGCGTCAGCGAGGCGCTCGGTGAAGCGGACCGGGTCGTGATGCGCCGTGGCAAGGTCGGGAAAGAGCGGCTCGTCGTCGCGCAGCCGGCGGGCGAGCTGCACTCCGACCATGCCGATGCCGAGGAGCGCCAGGAGAGCGAACGTCGCACCGATCGGAACGGCAACGGCGACGATGAGGCCTCCACCCATGCTCTGTGTATCGACGCCGGGCGTGTGCGGCTGAAACGAAACCGTCTCCCGGGCAGGAGTGCGTGCCGGTCAGAGCCGGCGCAGGACCGTGACCACCTTGCCGTAGATCACCACATCGGCCGGATCGAACACCATCTCCTCGAGCTGCGAGTTCTCGGGGCGCAGCACGACGTGACCCTTGCGGCGCACGAGCGTCTTCACCGTCGCCTCGTCGCCGGGGATTCCCGCCACGACCACCTCGCCGTTCTCGGCGGTGTCCTGACGGCGCACGACGACGTAGTCGCGATCGAGGATGCCGACCTCGATCATGGAATCTCCACGGACCCGCACCATGAACAGTTGTCCGTCACCGGTGAAGTCCTGCGGGAGCGGGACGGTCTCTTCGATGTTCTCGGCCGCGAGGACACCCGTGCCCGCCGCGACGTCCCCGACGAGCGGCACGTGGCGGACCGGCCGCCGCTCGACCGCGCGACCCGACTCGGGTTCGAGCGTGATCTCGATGGCGCGCGGCTTGGTGGGGTCGCGCTTCAGGTAGCCCTTGTCCTGCAGGGCGGCCAGATGCGCGTGCACCGTCGAGCTCGACGACAGCCCGACCGCCTCACCGATCTCGCGCACGCTCGGCGGATAGCCCCGCCGGCGGACCTCCGCGTCGATGAACTCGAGCACCTGCCGCTGGCGCGGCGTCAGCGAGTCGTGCTCCGCGCCCGCGTCGGCGCCGTCACGTCGCGCGCCTGCCTGCCTCGGGGAGAGGTGTCTGCTCCGCTCGATCATGGGGCGACCGTAACACGATCGTGCGTTCGGGGCAAACATGTGTTCGGATTTTCCCTTGACCCGAACACCCGTTCGTGGTTGCCTGTTCGGACCGGGTGCCCCGGGGGCTCCGGAGTTTTTCTCTTCAGCCTCCTGACCTGCTCTTTCGGGCCTTCCGGCCCTCGATCTCGAGGGATCACTGTCACACCCTCGTGGTGTGCTCTCCACGACAGCAACAGCAGCGGTACCGGCGTCGAAGGCGGAGCGGCGCCGGTACCGGGCACCGGCGGGATGGTCCGGCCGGAACGACAAGGAGATCGACATGGCCGCCGTCATGACCGCACCCCGCACGTACACCCGTCCCACCCGGGGCCGTTCGTGCGGGCAACCGTACGAGGATGGTCGGATCGTCCCCCCGGCCCGACCCATGCTCACGGTCGTCGCGGAGCCGGTGGTCCACCCCCGCCGTCGGGTTCGTTCCCGTGCCGTCTACTGGCGCCGGCGCGTGGTCGTGACCGCGCTCGCGTTGGGCACGGTGGCCCTGGCGGGACGAGCGGGCGTGGCGCTCGGAGGTTCCCCCCTCGCTTCCTCCGAGCGCCGCCCCCCGCTCACTTCCTCGTCCGTCGTCCGCACCGGCGACAACCTTTGGGACGTCGCCCGGCGGCTCGTCCCCGGCTCCGATCCGAGGCCCGTCGTCGACCAGATCGACAAGGCGCGCCACCACGCGCCGCTCGTCCCGGGCGAGACGATCGTGTGGCAGCCGTGAGCGCGTCGCATCCCTGAGCCGCGCGGCGTGACGCACACTCGCCGAGCCGTCCGGGTGTTCCTTCGGTACCGTGGCAACGATGCGGTGCCCGTACTGCCACGAGCTGGACGACAAGGTCGTCGACTCGCGCGTGGCCGAGGAGGGCGCCGCGATCCGGCGCCGCCGCGAGTGCCTCGCCTGCGGCCGGCGGTTCACCACCTACGAACGGCTCGAAGAGGTGCCGCTGCTCGTCGTCGTGAAGCGCTCCGGAGTTCGCGAGCCGTTCGAACGGGCGAAGATCTCGGCCGGCATCGCCCGTGCCGCGAAGAACCGCCCCGTCGACGAGACCACGATCGAGACGATCGCGGGCGAGGTCGAAGAGGAGTTGCGCAAGCGTTCCGGCGCCGAGGTCACCAGTGAACAGGTCGGCCTCGCCGTGCTCGAGCGCCTGCGCGCGGTCGACCCGGTCGCGTCGGTGCGATTCGCGTCGGTCTACAAGGGGTTCGAGGACCTCAGCGACTTCGAGCGAGAGCTCGGGATGCTGCAGAAGACGACCGCCCCGAAGCAGCCGCCGGCGGCGCTCTAAGGCCCGTTCCGGGCCGGCGGCCGCATGTGCCGCCGTTCACGAACGCGAACCTTCGCGAGCACCCGGTTGACCTGCGCCGACACGTCCGCACTGCCGTTGACATCTCCGTAACTACGGTGTTGTAATTGCCCCCCATCTCGCGGTGGGCCGGGAAGGAACCACTACATCTTGTGGTTCCACGTGTGGTAGACCCGGTCATCGGAGATGGGAGGCGGGCCCTCCCGGGCGTGTCAGCAAGCCCACGGACGGGCCACCGGCCGCAGCCGCTACCGCTGCGGCACACACCGCGAGCACGACGAGCACGACCACCAGTCACCGAACGAACGAGAGAAGGGGCGGCCACATGGCCATGGCGCCGGAGCAGATCGGGATCGGGATCCGTCGGTTCTTCACCGAGCCGGGTGTCCACCCGTACGAGACCGTCGAGTGGGAACGACGCGACGCGCGTATCCCCAACTACAAGGACGGCACCGACGCCTTCTTCCAGCCCGACGTCGAGTTCCCGACCACATGGTCGCAGAACGCGACCAACATCGTCGCCCAGAAGTACTTCCGCGGCACCCTCGGCACACCCGAGCGTGAGTCGTCGCTGCGCCAGGTGATCGACCGGGTCGCCGACACCATCACCGCGTGGGGTGTGCGCGACGGATACTTCGTCGACGACAAGGAAGCGGCTGCGTTCCGCAACGAGCTGAAGTACGTCCTCGTGCACCAGCGGGCTGCGTTCAACTCGCCGGTCTGGTTCAACATCGGCGTGAAGGGTGTGCCGCAGCAGGCGTCCGCGTGTTTCATCCTCGCCGTCGACGACACGATGGACTCGATCCTCAACTGGTACCGGGAAGAGGGGATCATCTTCAAGGGCGGCTCGGGCGCGGGCATCAACCTGTCCGGCCTGCGTTCCTCCACCGAGCACCTGAAGGGCGGCGGCACCGCGAGCGGTCCCGTCAGCTTCATGCGCGGCGCCGACGCGTCCGCGGGCACGATCAAGTCCGGCGGCAAGACGCGGCGCGCCGCGAAGATGGTCATCCTCAACGCGGATCACCCCGACATCGAAGAGTTCGTCTGGTGCAAGGCGGTCGAGGAGCGCAAGGCGCGGGCGCTGCGCGACGCCGGGTTCGACATGGACCTCGACGGCAAGGACAGCCACTCGATCCAGTACCAGAACGCCAACAACTCCGTGCGCGTCACCGACGACTTCATGCAGGCCGTCGTGGACGACGCCGACTGGTCGCTGCGGGCGGTGACGACAGGTGAGAGCGTGCGCACCATCAAGGCGCGCGAGCTCATGCGTCAGATCTCCGAGGCCGCGTGGGAGTGCGCCGACCCCGGCATGCAGTTCGACACGACCATCAACCGCTGGCACACCGCGTCGAACACCGGCCGCATCAACGCATCGAACCCCTGCTCCGAATACGTCCACCTGGACAACTCGGCGTGCAACCTCGCTTCGATCAACCTCCTGAAGTTCCTCGGCGACGACGACACGTTCGACGTCGAGGCGTTCGAGCACACCGTCGAGGTGATGTTCACCGCGCAGGAGATCCTCGTCGGCAACGCGGACTACCCGACCGAGAAGATCGCCGCGAACGCGCGCGCGTTCCGTCAGCTCGGTCTCGGCTACGCGAACCTCGGCGCGCTTCTCATGGCCCAAGGCCTCGCGTACGACTCCGCCGAAGGCCGTGCTTGGGCGGCCGCGATCACCGCGCTCATGACCGGTCACGCCTACGCGACGAGCGCGCGCACCGCCGGTCGCATGGGCCCGTTCGCGGGGTACGCCGACAACACCGCGCCGATGCTCAACGTGCTGCGCATGCACCGGGCCGAGGTCGCCAAGATCGACGAGGAGCTCGTGCCGCCCGAGGTGCTCGGCGCCGCACAGCGGTCGTGGGACGAAGCGGTCGACATCGCCGAGGTGCATGGCGTGCGCAACTCGCAGGCCAGCGTTTTGGCCCCTACGGGGACGATCGGCCTGATGATGGATTGTGACACCACCGGCATCGAGCCCGACCTCGCGCTCACGAAGGCGAAGAAGCTCGTGGGCGGGGGCACGATGCTGATCGTCAACCAGACGATCCCGCGTGCATTGCGCCGGCTGGGCTACGACGACACGCAGGTCGACGAGATCATCCGCTACATCGACGAGCACAAGTCGATCGTCGGTGCGCCTGCTCTCGCGCAGCAGCACCTGCCGGTGTTCGCCTGCTCGATGGGCGACAACGTGATCCACTACATGGGCCACGTGATGATGATGGGTGCGGTGCAGCCGTTCATCAGCGGCGCGATCTCCAAGACCGTGAACATGCCCGAAGAGGTGACGGTCGAAGAGGTCGAGGCGCTCCACATCGAGGCGTGGAAGCTCGGGCTCAAGGCCGTCGCGATCTACCGCGACAACTGCAAGGTGGGGCAGCCGCTTTCCACGCAGAAGAAGGCGTCGGCCGACGCGCCGGTCGAGATCGTCAAGGAGATCGAGAGGGTCGTCGAGCACGTCATCATCCAGGAGCCGGTTCGCCAGAAGCTCCCGCGCACGCGCAAGTCGAAGACGTTCTCGTTCCGAGTCGCCGACTGCCACGGTTACGTGACCGTCGGCGAGTTCGAAGACGGTCGTCCCGGCGAGCTGTTCCTCAAGGTGGCCAAGCAGGGCTCCACGCTCGCCGGCATCATGGACGCGTTCGCGATCTCCGTGAGCCACGGCCTGCAGTACGGCGTGCCGCTCGAGGCGTTCTGCGAGATGTTCACGAACATGCGGTTCGAGCCGGCCGGCATGACCGACGACCCCGACATCCGGTTCGCCACGAGCCTCGTCGACTACATCTTCCGCCGTCTCGCGGTCGAGTACCTCCCGAAGGACAAGCGGGAAGACCTCGGCATCCTGACGGTGGGGGAGCGCCTGCAGCCGACGCTGCCCGGTGTCGAGGAGTCGATCATGACGAGCGAGCCCGGTCTCGACGTGCTGCCGCTCGACGACCTCCCGCCGTCGGCGTCCGCGTCACCCGCGCCGGCTCCGACGCCTGCACGCGAGGCGCCGCGCACGCGCGTGGTTCGCGACACCGTGATCTGTCACGTCTGTGGCGACATCATGCAGCGCGCCGGTTCCTGCCACGCGTGCCCGAGCTGTGGAGCAACCAGCGGCTGCTCGTGATCGTTTGGTTCGCTGCTGGCGGCGCGGAGCGGCCTGAAACGATGCGCAGCTGCGCGGTCAGTACAACGGGCAGCGGGACGAGAGGAACACCACGATTGGGCGATAACGGCGCATGATCGGGCGAGCCGCGTCTGCGGCGCGCCATTTGACTTCTGCGGCGCGC
>JAMXLJ010000029.1 GCA_024281095.1 Acidimicrobiia bacterium
GCGTCGGCCTCTGCCAGCGCGAGGGCGGTCCGGTCGAAGTGATCCGATCCGGCGACCGTGTCTTCTTCGAGCCTGGGGAGAACCACTGGCACGGAGCCTCACCGAACGGCTTCATGGTCCACGTCGCGATCCATCAGAACGACGACGCCGGGACGCCGGTCAGCTGGGGCCGCCACGTCACCGACGACGAGTACGCGGCGGCGCCGGAAGCCGACAGCTGACCGAGCCGGCCACGCACGGGTCGCGCCGCCGGCTCGCGCCAGCGGGGAGGGCGGGTGCGCCGATGCGATGATCCCGAGCATGGTTGCGACGCGACTGATCGCCGTCAGCGATGCCGCCGCGCTGGCCGAGCTCGTCGTCCGCAACCGCGAATTCCTCGCGCCGTGGGAGCCGATCCGCCCCGAGTCGTACTTCACCGTCGACGGCCAGCGCGGCCTCCTCGAGGAGGCGCTCGAGTCCAGCCGCGCGCGGGTCATGGTCCCCCACGTCGTCCTCGAGCACGGGGCCATCGTGGGCCGGGTCAACGTCAACAACATCGTCCGGGGCCCGTTCCAGTCGGGCAGCCTCGGGTACTGGGTCAGCGCCGACCGGACCGGCCGCGGGGTCGCGACCGCCGCTGTGCGGGCGATGGTGCATGTCGCCTTCCGCGACATCGGCCTCCACCGGCTCGAGGCCGGAACGCTGTTGCACAACATCGCGTCCCAGCGGGTGCTCGAGCGCAACGGGTTCGTGCGCTTCGGGACGGCGCGGTCGTACCTCAACATCGACGGCCGGTGGCAGGACCACGCGATGTATCAGCTCATCAACGGCGCCTACGGTCTGCGCTCAACGGCCGGCGGCCGCTGAATCGCGCGCTCGCCGTACGACGGCCGCGGAGCGCACGCTCAACCGCTGATGGCCATCGCGGCGGGCAACTCGCGTTCGAGCAGCTCGAGCGCCTCGGGAAGATTCGCGCGACCGTACCCGACGCGCACATGAGCGCGCTCGTCGTACACCGATCCGGGCAGGAGCAGTACCCCTCGCGCGGCGAGCCGCTCGCACAGGCGGTCGATGTCGCCGACCCCGCTCAGGCGCGGAAAGCCGATCGCGCTCGCGGACGGATGCACCCAGGAGAACGTGTCGGCGTGCCGATCGAAGAAGTGTTCGAGCAGCGGCAGGTTGCGCCGCACGATCCCGAGGTTGCGGTCGAGCAGCACCTCGCGGTGACGGAGCGCGACGGCGGCCAGGAGCTCCGACGGCGCGCTCGAGCAGATCGTCGTGTAGTCCTTGAGCTCGGCCACACGGTCCCGCATCGCGCGGTTGCGCGTAGTCAGCCAGCCGAGCCGGAGCCCGGGAAGGCCGTAGCTCTTCGACACGCTCCCGAGCGAGACGGCCCGGTCATCGACATCGCAGGCGGCGGGCAGCCGTGTGCCCGGCTCGTGCTCGAGCTCGCGGTAGACCTCGTCGGAGAACAGCACGAGCCCGTGCGCCTGCGCGATGTCGACGACGCGAGCGAAGGTCGAGGAGTCCATCACGGTGCCGGTCGGGTTGTGCGGCTGGTTGACGTAGAGCACGCGCGTGTGGGGGCGGAGCAGCCGCTCGAGCGCCGTGAGATCGTGAGTCCAGTCGGAGGCGTACTCGCGCCGCCATTCGCTCACCTCCGCTCCCGTGCTGCGCGCGACCGCGAGTGCCGACTCGTAGCACGGCGTCTCGACGATCGCGTGGTCGCCCGGTCCGAGCAGCGCGTGGTAGAGCAGGAAGATGCCCTCCTCGGCGCACGAGACGACGACGACGTCGTCGGCTTCCACTCCCGCATACAGATCGGCGATCGCGCGGCGGAGCTCAGGCGCCCCGAGCGACTCGGTGTAGCCGCACCACTGCTCGAGCAGCCGGGTGTGGGCGTCGGGCTCGAGCGCGAGGACTTCGGCGATCGTGCGCGACTCGCAGTCACTGCTCGAGAGCATGTATCGCGTTGTGAACTCCCACTGCGCGTAGTAGCGCTCGATGCGAAACGGGCTGATCTGCATGCCGGGCGGACGTTACCCGGGACCTGCCGTCCACGTTCGCCTATCCCGACACCGAGACGGCGGTCGCCGCGCTCAGCAGTTCCGGCCCCGCGGCGCGGGTCGCCGAGCACGCCGGATGGGATGCCGTCCGGGCGAACATCCGAGCGTTCCTCGCCGATCGTGTCGGCGGCGATGGAGGCGACGCGATCGGCAATCCCTTCCGGTACGCGGTGAGCGCTCCGGTGGCTTGATGTTCAAACGACCATTTTCTGGGTAAGCGAACTGAGTAGGCGGGCCGCCCACGAGCGGGAGTGTCGGTGGCCTACGGCCCGCCGGGCTGCCGGGAAAGGGATGTCATGCATCTCCACAATTCCGTGCGGTCGAAACGGCTGGCGGCGAGGGTTCTCGGGTTGTTCGCTGCCTGCCTGATCGCCTCCTCGATCGGCGCGGCGAGCGCGTCGGCGAGGCTCACCGCGCACGGCCAGCTGCTGTCGCTCGCGCCGCATCTGCGTGCCAACACGAACCAAAGCAACAACTGGTTCGGCTACAACCAGGGCACGCTGGAGCAGAACGGCACGCTCTTCCACTCGATCACCGGCGATTGGACCGTGCCGACGGCCACTCAGCACACTTCCGGCCAGGACGAGGCGTCCTCGGACTGGATCGGCATCGGCGGTGGCTGCATCGACACCGGATGTCTTGCGACCGATCCAACGCTGATCCAAACAGGTACCGAGCAGGACGTCGGCGCGAACGGCAAGCCGTCGTACTCCGCCTGGTACGAGCTTGTGCCTGCTCCGTCGCTGACGATCCCGAGCTTGGCTGTGTCACCGGGCGACCACATGCACGCGTCGCTCGCGGAGGCGGTTCCGAACTCCGAGGTCTGGACGATCACGATCCAGGACGTGACCCGGAACGAATCGTTCTCGACGACGGTGCCCTACCCGTCGACACATGCCACCGCTGAGTGGATCGAGGAGACGCCGCTGGAGATCGGCACGAGCGCCGGTTTTGCCGCGCTGCCGAATCTCACCAACCCGGGCTTCGACCTCGGCACCACCAACGGCGCGCCGGTCAAGCTCAGCTCCTCCGAGCAGATCCAGCTGATCGACTCGGGTGGGAAGGTGATCGGTTCACCGTCCGCCCCGGACTCCGACGTCGACGGATTCGGCGCGTGCACGTGGGCGACGATGTGCACCGCCCCAGGTAGCTAACGGCCGCTCTGGCCGCGGCGCGGGCTTGCGGGTGCGCGTCGCGGTCGGGGCAGTCGGGGCAGTCGCTACGGCGCGGGCACTCGCCGGTGCGCGCCGCCGTGGCGGCATTGACCGCGGCTCAGCGCTCCAGATGCTCCTCGGCGTAGCGGGCCGCGAGCCGCATAGGTGCCCGGCACAGCCAAACAAGTCGTCCCGCACGCGCACTGGGCGAGCCCGCGCGACGCTCGCTCCCCCGTCTCCGGGAGCGCGAGGGCGAGGCGTCGGACGTCCTCCCAGTCCGCCACCGCTCAGAGCCTACATAGCGCTGGGTGACCGGAGTAGGCTCCGATCAATCGCGAGTTGGGAGGTGTCTCAATGTATGCACGGGTCACCATGTTTCCGGGCCTGGCGCCGGAGCGGATCAAGGCCACGCTCGAGGAGTTTCGGGAGAAGCATCTCCCGAGCATCGAGAAGCAGTCCGGCTACCGCGGCGTGTGGTGCGGGGTCGACTACACCGGGGGACGGGCGATCGCCGTCACCTATTGGGAGTCGGTCGAGGCGCTGCACGAAAGCGACGCGCTCGCCCGGGAGGTGAGGGCCGCCGCGGTCACGAAGGCAGGGGTTGATCGCAACCGGCCGCCGATCACCGATCGGTACGAGATCGTCCTCGAGAAGGAGCCCGCCGGCGTCTGAGCTCCGCTGACCAACGTCACAGCGTCATTACGTCGCCGAGCCGGGCGACCGACTCGCGGTCGTGCGACGGCAGGTAGACCGTCGGGTGCTCGCGCGCGTGAACGAGGATGGTCCGCATCGTCGCGATCGACACCGCGGTCTTGGGTCCGACGGCATCCGCGCGCAGGGCGCGTAGCTGTTCGACGGTGTCCGTCGCGTCGCCGGCGAGCATGATGTGACGCCCGTCGTCGTCGATGCAGATCACCGAGACGTGGCCGGGGGTGTGGCCGGGGGTGTCGACGACGACGATCCTGCCGTCGTCGCTCAATGCGCGGCTGCGTCCGAAGGCGCCGAACGGCCCGTCGCTGAGGGTCATCCCCTGAAACGCGACGCTCGCCGGCACCGGCTGGCGGAGGATCCGCTGCATGACCCGGGCTTGGCGCGTGCGGGCAAAGGCGAGCTCCTCGTCGTGAACGAGCACCGGCCCTCGGGTGTGCACAGCCCCGTCCATGTGATCGCCGTGCATATGTGTGAGCACGACAGTGTCGACGTCGGCGGGGGAGCGGCCGATCGCCGCCAGTGCGGCTGGCAGTTCCTCAGCGGTGCTGACCTCGAAGCGGGCGAAGGGAACGTCCCGTACGTCCGCCGTCTCGCCGGTGTCGACGAGCGTGATGCGGCCGGCGTGCTCGATCGCCCAGCAGTGGATCGGCACCGGTTCGCACCACTCGTCCGGTAGGAACAGGTCGAGCTGTCGCCGCCAGCCCTCGCGGGCGAACAAGAAGGCTCGTTTCAGGCGCACGACGCCGGTGGTCAAGGCATGGATCTGCATGACGGTCTCGCGAGGGCGACTCTAACCCGCGGGCGCGTGTCCGGTGGGGCTGCCTCGGCCCACGTCGGGTGCGGCTGACCCCGGCACAGGTCCGGTGCGGGTCGCCGGGGCACGCAACACAGCCACGCCCGGGCTAGTGGTTCCTCACGTATTTGCGGGCGGGACCACTAGGTCCTCGTCACTCGGCGCGCGTCCGGTGCCACTCGCCGGCCGGGTGTCAGGGGAACTCCTTTGGGCGAGTGTGCTGGCTGGTCAGTGGAAGTCGGGTGATGGGAGGAAGGCGACGCGTTGGCCGTTGGCACCGTCGACCTCGATGACGACGTAGTAGTCGCCGCGACGCCGGGGCTCGGGGACCCAGAAGCGGTCTGAGAACTGATACTCGTTCGTGGTGGGCGACACGCTGTCGAACGCGATCGTGCGGTACCACTCAGGATCGAGGTGCTGGTTTGGGTCGCGGCTGAACAGCGACCACCGGAGTGTCGCCCGCGTGCCGACGAAGCCGATGAGGTCCGCGCCGAAGGTGATCATCACCCCGAGCGGGTGGACCGTCGAGCCGGTCCGCTCCCCGCGCGACGCGGCGAACAGGCCGACGACCTTCCGGGCGGCGGCGGGCGGCTCGTCACCGTCGCTCAGCGCTTTCGCGATCAAGGCCGCGGCACCGCACCGCCCGGATCGGATGTCGGCCACGCAGCCCGGTCCCGGGTCATAGCTCTCCGGCTCGAACGCTACGCAGCCGGTCGGCGGGCACGTCAGGGTCGAGTCCGGTAGGCAGCCTCCACCCGACGTTTCGTGCGCGCCGAGCGGGCATCTCCGAACGAGCTGAATCTGCTGAGCGGCGGTCTGGACGTCGGCGGCATTACCGAAAACGCGGAGGCTGCCGGCCCGGGACACGCTGAGGTTCACGTTCGGCGAACTGCACGTGTCGTTCGTCGTCGTGCTCGCTGTCCCTCCGGACGAGTCCGAGCTATCGGTGCACGACGATGACGTCGAGGTCGTCGTAGACGTGTCGGTCGTCTCGGTCGTCTCGGTCGCGGTGACCGTCGTCGTCTCCGAGCTCGAGGTCGTGTCCGATGACCCGGCCCCGAGCGAGTCCGAGCTGTCGGTCGAATCGCTCGTCGTCACGATCTGGGTCACGTTCGCCGCCAGGTGATAGCTGGGCAGACGCCCTCCGGCGGGCGTCGTCACCGACGCCGTCGTGCTTTCCTGGACACGCGCCGCATACTCGTCGAGGGTCGTATTCGGGTAGACCTGGATCGGCGGAATGAAGCTCGCGCGGAAGGCCGACGGCGGCGCTTTCCCCTTGGGGACGAGAGCGATGATCGCCGAGATCGCCACGGCGAGTGCCCCAGCGGTGATCACCGCGCCCTTGACGCCACCGAGAACCCGTCGAACCGGCGCCAGCGTCCCACTCGCGGGCGGGTTGCCCGTTGGCGCGTTGCCCGGTCGCGCCGTGCGCCCCTCGCTCGTCGTCTTACCGGAGCGCGAACGGCTGCGCCGAGAATGCCTCGCGCGGGTGCTCACCCTCGTGCCGTCCCTCTGCGATAGGCCACTTGGCCCCCCCTTATCGCGTGCCGCAACCGATGTTCGACCTTGACCC
>JAMXLJ010000030.1 GCA_024281095.1 Acidimicrobiia bacterium
ATCGGCGGCTTCCGCCGTGACGCCCAGGCGCTGAAGGGCAAGCGCCTGGAGCGCGACGTGCTGCGCCGGGTGTTCGGCTTCGCCCGCCCGTACCGCTGGCAACTGGTCGGCTTCCTGGCGGCCGTGATCCTGGCCGCGGTGACGGGAGCGGTCCCGCCGCTGCTCCTTCGGCAGCTCATCGACCACGGCCTGCCCGGGCGCTATACGAAGACCGGCGACCTCGGCGTCGTGACGTGGGTCGCCGTCGCGGCCACCGTGCTGGCGGTCGCGAGCGCGGCATTGTCGCTCGCCCAGCGCTGGTACTCCGCCCGCATCGGCGAGGGCCTCATCTACGACCTGCGGCGCGCGTTGTTCGACCACGTGCAGCGCATGCCGCTCTCGTTCTTCACCCGCACCCAGACCGGCGCGCTGATGTCGCGCCTCAACAACGACGTGATCGGCGCGCAGAACGCGGTCACCAACACGCTCGGCACGGTGATCTCCAACCTCATCACGGTGTCGGTGACGCTGTCGGTGATGCTCGGTCTCGAATGGCGCCTCACGGTGCTCACACTCGTCGTGCTGCCGGCGTTCATCATCCCTGCGAAGCGGATCGGCCGCCGTCTGCAGGTCATCACGCGTGAGGCGATGCAGCTCGACGCCTCGATGAACGCGACGATCGCCGAGCGCTTCAACGTGGCCGGAGCGCTCGTCGTGAAGCTGTTCGGCCGTCCGGCACGCGAGTCGAAGAGCTTCGGCGATCGGGCCGAGCGCGTGCGTGACATCGGCATCAAGACCGCGATGTACAGCCGCGTGTTGTTCGCGGCGCTTGCGCTCGTTGCCGCGGTCGGCGCGGCCGTCGTGTACTACGTCGGCGGCCGGCTGGCGATCAGCGGCACGATCTCGGCCGGCGTCGTGGCCGCGTTCGTGCTCTACGTCAGCCAGATCTACCAGCCGCTCACACAGCTCACCAACGCCCGGGTCGACGTCATGACGGCGCTGGTCTCCTTCGAGCGGGTGTTCGAAGTGCTCGACTTCCCGGTCTCGATCGTCGACCGCCCGGGCGCGGTCGACCTCGTCGGCGCACGGGGCCGGATCGAGTTCGACCACGTGTGGTTCCGGCACCCCGCGCCGTCGACCGTGTCGTTGCCCTCGCTCGAGGCCGAGGCCACGCTGCTCGACACGTCGCCGTCGGACTGGATCCTGCGTGATCTCGAGTTCACGGTCGAGCCGGGCGAGACCGTCGCGCTCGTCGGCCCGTCGGGGGCGGGCAAGACGACGACCGCACTCCTCGTCCCGCGCATCCACGAAGTCACGGAAGGCGGCCTGCTCGTCGACGGCCGCGACGTACGCGACCTGACCCTGACCTCGCTGCGCGACGCGGTCGGTTTCGTCATGCAGGACCCACACCTCTTCCACGACTCGATTCGCGAGAACCTGCGCTATGCGAGTCCCGACGCTTCCGACGACGACATCGTGGACGCGTGCAAGCGGGCCCGCATCCACGACCTGATCGTGTCGCTTCCCGACGGCTACGACACGGTCGTCGGCGAGCGCGGCTACCGGCTGTCCGGAGGCGAGAAGCAGCGGCTGGCCATTGCACGGGTGCTCCTCAAGGACCCGGCGATCGTGATCCTCGACGAGGCGACCTCGCATCTCGATTCCGAATCGGAGCTTGCGATCCAGCGTGCACTCGGCGAAGCGCTCGAAGGACGCACCGCGCTGGTGATCGCGCACCGCCTGTCGACGATCGTGAACGCGGACCGGATCCTCGTCTTCGACGAGGGCCGGATCGTGGAGCAGGGCCGTCATGGCGATCTGATCACCACGGACGGTCTCTACGCCGAGTTGTACCGCACGCAGTTCGGCCGAGCGCTCGACACGACGGCGTAGTCCGGTACGCAGCCACCCAGGGTGGCGTCCGGGCTCTGACGCGGTGTACCGGTACGATGGCGGTTTCGGCTCGTCGACCTCATGCCTGCTGAAGATGTGACCCCAACCGGAGCGCGCCGTGAACACCGTCTCACGGCGCGCCGGCGCGTGCAGCTGGTCTGGTCCGCCGCAACCACGGTCGTCGTGATCGCGCTCGTCGCCCTGTTCGCCACCGACACGTTGCGGCTGCCGCGCGGCAGCGGCCCCCGTCTCGCCGGCCCTGCCAGCGCGCTCAACGGCAACGCGCGCGTCGTCGACGGGCCGTTGCCGGAGCCCCGTCCCCTTTCGCCCGCGCAACCCCTGCGCCTGTGGATCGCCGGTGACTCGCTGGCGGGCTCGCTGGGCCCGTCACTCGGTGACATGACGGCGGCGACCGGCGTGGTGCAGCCCGTCTACGACTCGCGTGTGTCGAGCGGGCTCACCACACCCGGCTTCTTCGACTGGTTCGCGCACGCGTCCCGTGAGGTTGCGCGGCTCCAACCGGAAGCGATCGTGTTCGTCATCGGCACCAACGACGCGAACCTGGAGCCGAGCTCGCCGACCTGGAAGGACGACTACCGCCGGCTCGTGGAGAACATGCTGAGCATTCTCGTCGGGTCGACGCCGCGGCCCGTCTACTGGGTCGGTGCCCCGATCATGAAGGACACCGGACTCTCTGCCCATGTGCGCGACGTCAACGCGGTCGTACAGGACGTCATCGCGCAGCATCCCGAGATCACCTACGTCGACTCCTACTCGCTGTTCTCGCAGGCCGACGGCACGTACTCCGCGTCGCTTCCCGACGCGGGTGGGAACCCCGTGCTCGTTCGCGCCGGCGACGGGATCCACTTCACGCCCGAAGGCGGCGACCGGCTCGCGGCCGCGGTGTTCAAGCTCCTCGACGCACGCTGGCACATCCTGCAACAGGCGGTGCCCGGCGCGGCCAAACACGTGGTGCAGACGAAGGGCAGCACGCAGATCCCGGGCACCAGCCGCTCGCCGGGCTCGTACCGGCGCAGCACCGGCACGTCGAGCACGTCGCGCGGCGTGACCACGAGCACGTCGGCCGTCTCGGCCACGAGCACGCCGACAACCACCACGACGCACGGCCCACCGAGCACTTCGACGCCCCCCTCGTCGACCGCGACCACCACGAGCAAGGGCACCACGACGACCACCTAGGTGGCGCGCACACGTCGCGGCGCGAGCGTCCCGACGCATCGTGAGGGCGGAGGCGAGGTCGGCTGCTACCCGTCGGTAGCATGCGGCCATGCCGGACCAGCGCAGCGCGGCCGAGGCCGCCATCGACGCCGCCGCATCCGTCGTCGACACCGCCGTCGCCAACCTCGCCGAAATGTCGCGCGATGGCAGTCGGATCTCGGTGGAGAAGCTCGACCGCCATCAAGCGATCGCGTACGACCTCGCCCACGCCGCGAGCGGGATCGAGGCCAGCCGGGTCATGGTCGACTACGCCCAGCACGGCGACCTCGAGCGCATGCTGGCGCACGCGTTCATCGCCGACGCGATCGCCGACGTCGCCGCTCGACTGCTCGGCCGCGACGAGGCGTGGGGTGTCGACCCGTCGGACCTCGCGACCGCACTCCCGTTCGTCGCCGCACACCGCTCGCCCGAGTTCCTCGAGCAACTCGGGGACGCGGTCGCCGACCACGGCAGCGGGCCCGCGCACCTGTCCGACGACTTCGACCTCGTGCGCGAGACGTTCCGGCGCTTCGCCGAAGACCGGATCCGGCCCGTCGCCGAGCACATCCACCGCGCGAACGCGGACATCCCCGAGGACATCATCAACGGTCTGGCCGAGCTCGGAGGGTTCGGCCTCTCGGTGCCCGAGGAGTACGGCGGGTACGCGAGCGGCGGCGAATCCGACTATCTCGGCATGGTGGTCGCCACCGAGGAGCTCTCGTGGGGCTCGCTCGGAGCCGGCGGCGCGCTCATCACCCGGCCCGAGATCCTCACCCGCGCCATCGTGGTCGGCGGCACCGAAGAGCAGAAGCAACGATGGCTGCCGCGCATCGCAAGCGGCGAGTTGATGGTGGGCGTCATGGTCACCGAGCCCGACTACGGCTCCGACGTCGCCGGCATCAAGGTCACCGCGACACCGAGCGAGGGCGGGTACCGGATCAACGGCGTGAAGACGTGGGCGACGTTCGCGGGTCGGGCCGACGTGCTGATGCTGCTCGCGCGTACGGATCCTGATCGCAGCGCCGGCCATCGCGGCCTGTCGCTCTTCGTCGTCGAGAAGCCTCGGGCCGAAGGTCACGCGTTCTCGTTCGATCAGGACGGCGGCGGCCACATGGAGGGCCGCGCGATCGACACCCTCGGCTACCGCGGCATGCACTCGTACGAGGTCGCGTTCTCCGACTGGCTCGTGCCCGGGGAGAACCTCATCGGCGGGGAGGGTGGTCTCGGCCGGGGGTTCTACCTGCAGATGGAGGGATTCGAGAACGGACGGTTGCAGACCGCGGCGCGCGCCATCGGCCTGATGCAGGCGGCATTCGAGGCCGGGCTCGACTACGCCCGCGAACGCAAGGTGTTCGGCAAGGCCGTCTTCGATTACCAGCTCAGCAAGGCGAAGCTGGCCCGGATGGCGGCGCTGATCCAAGCCGGCCGGCAGTTCTCCTACGACGTCGCTCGGCGCATGGCCAAGGGCGAGGGTGCGCTGCAGGCGTCCATGGTCAAGGCGTACGTCTGTCGCGTGTCGGAATGGGTCACACGCGAGGCGATGCAACTGCACGGCGGCATGGGCTATGCCGAGGAGTTCCCCGTGTCGCGCTACTTCGTCGACGCTCGGGTGCTCTCCATCTTCGAGGGGGCGGACGAGACCCTGTGCCTGCGCGTGATCGCACGCCGTCTCGCGGAACAGGCCGCGTCGCGGTCGGCGGCGAGCTGAACGTCGCGGCGTTCAGCCGGGTGGGGCGGACAGGTTCGTGCACGAACGGCGCGTATTCCAGCGCGCCACCGCGGCGTCGGCCGCGCCGCCACCCAGCGGCCGGGGCACGCCCGAGCTGATCACCGCGGGAACCCAGCGCGCGAGGTCGACGTGCCGGCCGGTGAGCGTGAGCTCGAGCACACCCGAGACGCCGGATTCGCCGTCCTCGTTGTAGAACACGAAGTTGCCGAGCCCGTAGTCGACGAACCCGTTGCCCAAAAGTCCCGCGCCTTCGACTCGGTGGCTGTGACTTCCGACGACGACGTCGGCCCCCGCGTCGACGAGTTGCCGGGCCAGCGTCTCCTGGAGCGGCGTGGGGCACGTCGCGCCTTCGACACCCCAGTGCACGTACACCACGAGTACGTCGGTCGTGCTGCGCGCGTTCCGCACCGCGGTGAGCATGGCGTCGATCTCCTTGGCCGACGCGAGGCCGGCGTGGGTCGCGGTCGCCGTCCACGCGACCCGCACGCTGTCGTCGAGCACCTGCGTTGCGCCGATCACCGCGACCCGCACGCCGCGCACGACCGTCCGCCATGGCGCGTAGGCGCCCGCCGCGTCACGGCCGATGCCGACGAGTGGAAGACCCGCCGCGGACCCTGCCGCGAGCGAGTCGTCGAGACCGACCGGCCCGTAGTCCATGCCGTGGTTGTTGGCCATCGTGACGACGTCGACGCCCGCGGCCTGCAAGGCGCGCAGGCCGGCCGCGGGCGCGCGGAAGAGATATTGCTTGGGCGCGGGGGTTCCACGGTCGGTGACCGCAGTCTCCAGGTTCACCATCGCGACGTCCGCACGCGACAACACCGGCGCGATCGGCGCCAGCAGTCCGGCGGGATCTGCCACCGCACGGGATCGGAGCGAGCCCTCGAAGTGCACGTCGCCGGCGAACGCGAACCGCACAGGTTGGAGGGGCACGGTGGGTCGCGCGGGCGACGACGTCGACGGCGCGTTCGGAACGCCCGACCCCGTCGTCGTCACGCGGCCGGCCCCGCGCGACCGCGGCGTGTTCGCCCCGCGGTCGCCACGAGCGACGACGACGCCCGCAGTCGCAGCGAGCGCGGCGAGCGCGGCGATTGCCACGACTCCAGATGCCCGCCGCATCGTTCGCGGATGGTGCTATGCGGACGACGAGCTGCGCGTCATCCCCGCCCGCTCACCGCGCGCGACGAACTTCAGCGCCATCTTGCGGCTCGCCTCGTCGATCATCTCGTCACCGAACATCACCGCGCCCCGGCGGTCCTGCTCGGTGGCCGTCCGGTACGCCTCGAGGATGTCGTGCGCGCGGTCGAACTGCTCCTGCGTCGGCGTGTACACCTCGTTGATGACCGTGACCTGGTCGGGGTGGAGTGCCCACTTGCCGTCGTAGCCGAGCACACGCGTGCGCATCGCGTACTCGCGCAACGCGTCCAGCTCGCGGATCTTGAGGAATGGACCGTCGATCACCTGCAGACCGTTGGCCCGTCCTGCCATGAGGATTTTGCTGAAGACGTAGTGGAAGTGATCACCCGGGTACTCGGGCACCTGCACACCGGCGGTCAACACGGGCATCTCCATGGACGCCGCGAAGTCGGCGGGCCCGAAGATGATCGTCTCGGTGCGGTCGGAAGCCGCGCAGATCTCCTCGACGTTGATGAGCCCGCGTGTGGTCTCGATCTGCGCCTCGATGCCGACCCGGCTCGTGCGGCCGGTGGTCTCCTCGATCTGCGTGAGCAGGAGATCGAGCGCGACCACCTCGGCTGCCGACTGCACCTTCGGGAGCATGAGCTCGTCGAGACGCTCGGACGCGTTCTCCACGACGTGGATGACGTCGCGGTACGTCCACTTGGTGTCCCACGCGTTGACGCGCACGCACAGAACCGTGTCGCCCCAGTCCTGCTCGTTGATCGCCTTCACGACGTTGTCGCGCGCCGCCTCCTTCTCGAGCGGTGCGACGGAGTCCTCGAGGTCCAGGAACACCATGTCGGCACCGAGGCCGGGTGCCTTGCCGAGCATCTTGGGGCTCGACCCGGGCACGGACAGGCAGGAACGGCGAGGAAGGTTGCGTGAGCGCTCGGACATGCCCCGCAAATTACCGACCGCCGGCCCGATCGTGTGGATCGAGCCTCACCCGACTGCGGGAGCGCAGCGCGGGGGTAGCCTCGGGTCGTGGCCCGCCCCGCGCCGACCCGCACGCTCCACCCGGTCGGCGAGGGCGTGTACGCCTGGCTCCAACCCGGCGGCGAGACCGGTGTGAGCAATGCGGGGGTGATCGTCGACGACGACGGCCTCACGATCGTCGACACCCTCATGGTGCGCTCCCAGTGGGAGCCCTTCGCCGCGGCCGTCAGCGGGCTCGGGCCTCCGGTGCGGCGACTCGTGCTGACGCACGCGCACATCGACCATGTCGGCGGCACGAAGGCGTTCCGCAACGCGGCCGTCTACGCGACGCGGTACACGAACGAGATGCTCGAGCAGGAAATGCCGATGGAGGCGTACAAGCGCTTCATGCCGGCGTTCGCGGAGGAGTTCGACGACCTCGCCGAAGTCGGCACCCGCGCCGTCACACATCTCGTCGACGGACCCGCAAACCTCACGCCGCGCGTCGAAGTCCTTCCTGCTTCGGGCCACACACCCGGAGACCTCGTCGTGCTCGTCGACGACGCCGACGTGTGCTTCGCGGGAGACCTCTGCTTCTTCGGCGTCACGCCGCTTGCGTTCCAAGGCGACCCGGCAACGTGGGCCGACATGCTCGACGCGGTCGCGGAGCTCGCCGGCACGATCGTTCCCGGGCACGGGCCCATCGGCGGCGAGCAGGACGCGCGCGATCTCCAGGCCTATCTCCGCTCGTGTGTGGAGGCGCGCGGCGACGTGCGCGCGATCGGCCCGGGCCCCTGGGACCGCTGGCTCGAACGCGACCGCGACGCCATCAACGTCGAGAAGGCAGCGATGCTCGCCTCCGGCGACGAGAGCATGCCGCCGTCGATGCTCAAGGCGATCGGATTCGGCTGAGCCACCGTGCGGTAGCGTCTCGCGTCGTTCGCAGACGCGAGGCACCGCTCGGGACTACGAGGTACGAGGTGGCGCAGAGCCCGGATCCCACGCTCAAGATCACCAGCCTGAAGGGCGTCACGCGCACGCTCGACGACTGGACGACGATGTTCCATCTCTGTCTGGTCGTGCTGCCCGACCGGCCGGAAGGCGCGCTGTGGATCCCGGTTGCGCGCCGAATCTTCCAGGTGCTCGGCGACGCCGACTGCCGCACCGCGGTGTGCGTCGCGGGAAGCGAGTCCATCGCGCGCCGCGTCCTCGGGTCGGCGTCGGAGGAGTTCCTCGTGTTCGCGGATCCCGACAAGGCGCTCGCGCGGAGCCTCGGGCTCATGCATCTGCCGGGGTTCGTGCATCTCCGCCAGGACACCGCGCTGGTGGACGCAGCCGAGGGATGGCGGCCGCGCGAGTGGCAACGGGTCGCCGACGGCATCGCGAAGGCGATGGCGTGGAGCACTCCGCAAGTTGCGCGCGCGGGCGACCCGGCGCCGACGGACGGCTGGCCCGTCTGATCGACGCCGCTCCGCGGGCGCACCGCGGCCGTCTCCGGCTCCCAAGACGGCCAGTGTTCCCTGGTGAGCGGGGGTTCGAACCAGAATCCTCGTGTGATTCGTCGTGCGCCACGCACGTCCTTGCGCGCTGTCGCGTGACGCAGCGGTGTCATGTGCACGTCGTGCGGTTTGCCCGAATCGCTGAATCGTGTCCGAGACGCGTTACAGGTCGGTTGGCGCGCTGCCGATAAACCTGTCTAGCGTTCCCGGGACTTCGCCCGTGGCTCGCGTTCCGCGATTGCACGCGGGCACGTTGTTAGTGTGACCACGTTCCAACTTGAGACCGTGTTCGCAAGGACAAGCCGAGGCGGCGGTGCCAAAGGGAGTCCCCATGAACCTCCGGGTTGCTCGGATCGTTGCCGTCGTCGCGGTCATCGTGACTGCGCTGGCGCTCGCACCGCTCGCTGCGGGCGGCTCGCCGATCGACGACAAGAAGGCTGAAGCCGCGCGCATTCAGGCCGAGATCGACGCGAACGGCAGCAAGATCGACGCGCTCTCCGAGCAGTACAACGGCGCGGTCTACCGGTTGCAGAAGATCGACGCGCAGATCGCGGAGGCGGAGTCGCGCGTCAAGGGCGCGCAGGACAACTACGACCAACTGCGGTCGGAGGTGAGCTCGCGTGCGGCCGCGATCTACATGGGCGCCGGCAACGACGATCCGCTGTCCGCGATCGACGTGCAGAGCATCAACGACCTCGGCGCGCGTTCGAAGTACGCGGCCGCGGCGACCAGCCGCGACCGCTCCCTCATGGCGAAGCTCGTGACGTCGAAGGAGGCGCTGCAGGCGCAGCGCAAGCAACTCGACAAGGACCGCAGCCAGGCGCAGGGCGAGAAGGACAACATCTCGAAGGCGCGCTCGAGCCTGCAGAGCGCGAACGCGCAGCAGCAGAACCTGTTGTCGAAGACGAAGACCGACATCGCCGGGTTGATCAAGAAGGCACAGGACGACGCCCGCGCCGCACAGGCCGCGCTCGCGGCGGCACGCCAGCGCGCCGAGACGACGGGTTCGGGTGGCGGCGGCGGTGGCGGCGGTATCAGCATTCCTGTCGGCTCGATTCCGCCGACGTCGCCCCGCGCCATGGTCGCGGTGGACTTCGCACTCGCTCAGGTCGGGAAGCCGTACGCGTACGCGACGTCGGGTCCCAGCACGTACGACTGCTCGGGACTCACCGCGGCCGCATGGGGCGCGGCGGGCGTCTCGCTCCCGCACTACTCGGGCGCGCAGTACGACATGCTCCCGCACGTGCCGCTCAGCGCGATCCAACCGGGCGACCTGCTCTTCCGCGGGCCGGGCGGGAGCCAGCACGTCGAGATCTACATCGGCAACGGCATGGTGGTCACCGCCCCGCACACGGGCGACTTCGTGAAGGTCGCACCGATGGGCAGTGTGCTCCCGTTGGCGGCCCGCCCGGGCTGATCCGCCGCGGGCCGCGCCGGCCCGTCCCGATCCACATCGCCGAGAGCCGTACGATGCGGTCGTGAGCACGACCACCGACGAGCCCGTCCGTCTCACGCGCTTCTCGCACGGCGCGGGCTGCGCGTGCAAGCTCTCGCCCGCGGATCTGCGCACGGTGCTCGGTCTCGTGCAGGGCCTCGGGCCGTCGAACGATCCCGATCTGCTCGTCGGTCTCGACACGTCCGACGACGCGGCCGTGTACCGCGTGCGGGACGATCTCGCCATCGTCGTCACCACCGACTTCTTCACCCCGATCGTCGACGACCCGTACGACTGGGGCCGTATCGCGGCCACGAACGCGCTGTCGGACGTGTACGCGATGGGTGGCACTCCCCTGCTGGCGCTGAACCTCGTGGGGTGGCCCCGTGAAGGCTTGCCGTTCGAGTTGCTGGCACGCGTGCTCGACGGTGGCGGTGACGTCGTGCGCGCCGCAGGCGCGATCGTCGGAGGCGGTCACTCGATCGACGATCCGGAGCCGAAGTACGGCCTCGCGGTCGTCGGCACGGTGCATCCCGACGAGGTACGCACGAACGCCAGTGCGCGTCCGGGTGACGCATTGGTGCTCACGAAGCCCATCGGACTCGGCGTCATCTCGACCGCGCTGAAGCGCGACGCCGCGCCCTCCGGGCTCGTCGACGAGGCGGTCCGGGTCATGACAACGCTGAACGCGTCGGCGCGCGACGCGGTGGCGGCACTCGGTGACGCGGTGCACGCGGTGACCGACGTGACCGGGTTCGGTCTGCTGGGTCACCTGCGCGAGGTCGCGAATGCATCGGGTGTGGGTGCGGAGATCGACGTGTTGCAGGTGCCCGTGATCGACGGTGTGCGCGAGCTGTTGGCGGCGGGGATGGTCGCGGGCGGCACGCGACGCAACCATGCGTTCGTCGCGCCCGACGTCGACTGGAACGGGTTGTCCGAGCTCGAGCAGCTCCTGCTCGCGGACGCACAGACGTCCGGCGGTCTGCTGATTTCCGTTGCACCCGAAGCAGCCGGCGCACTCGTGGACGCGCTCGGGCAGCGCGACACATTGGCGCGCGCCGTCGTCGGCCGCGTCACCGACGCAGCACCCGCTCTGCTCCGCGTCGTTACGGGATGACGAGCATCCCCAGCTCGGCTTCGAGCTGCTGACGCGGCTTGGCACCCACCGACGCGCGCTCCATGCGACCGTTGCGGAACAACGCGATCATCGGAATGCTCTGCACCCCGTATTCCTGTGCGATCGCGGGGTTCTCGTCGATGTTGACCTTCACGACCTTGTACGAGCCCCCGCGCATCAGCGCGATCTGCTCGACGATCGGGCTGACCTGACGGCAGGGCCCGCACCATGGGGCCCAGAAGTCGACGATCACGGGCACGTCGCTACTCAAGACCTCGGCCGGGAACGAGGCGGTGTCGACGGAATGGACGGGTCCCTCGGGCGGGTCGTCGGGCACAGGCTCCGACGGCCGCTCGCCCCCGACCACCGCGTTCATCCACTGGGCGGCCTGCCGCACGCTCTCGAGCGCGACCTGGTGCTGCATCGGGTACTCGCCGTAGACGACCGGTACGCCGTGTGATTGCAACGTGCGGGCGAGCGCCCGGCCGCGCTTCACAGGGATGAGCGGGTCTTCGGAGCCGTGCTGCACGAGCACGGGGATGTCGCGGGCGGCGTCCCAGTCGTAGTCCAGCCCTTCGATCTCCGGCAGATACGTGCTCATCGCAAGGATGCCGGCGGGATGCTCGCGCTCGCTGCGGCGCAATCCCAGCGCCAGAGCCATCGCCGCGCCCTGCGAGAACCCGCCGACGATCGCTTCACGGCGCGGGAGCCCGTGCTCCTCGGCGGTGACATCGAGCAGATCGTCGAGGGCGTCGAGGTTGGCGAGGAAGGTCGCGTCGGCGGTCGCGCCGTCGCCCGTGACGCCGGCGATGTCGTACCAGGCGAAGCCGGGCGGCGCCGCGATCGGGCCCCGGGGCAGGATCGTGACGAACCGGCCGTCGGGGTCGAGATACGGCAGCAGGCCGGCCAGGTCGTTCTCGTCGGCCCCGAAGCCGTGCACCAGCAGGAACAGCCGCTCGGGAGCCTGCCCGCGCACCACGTTCGTCACCAACGCCATCCCGCTCTCCTCGTCGTCGTTCGCGGGACTCTCCGGGTGCGCGCCGTATGCTCCGACGACGTGCGGGCCCCGCGTCGTTACCTTCCCAGCCTCGCGCAGCTCCGTCAGCTGCAGCATCGGTGGCACCGCGTACTCGTCCTCTCCGCCCTGACCGGCGTGATCACGGGGGTCCTCGTCGCCGGGTTCGACTGGATCACCGCGGACGTCCTGCTCAACCACGTCGAGCAGCTCCCACACGCTGCGCTCGCCATTGCCCCTGCGATCGGGCTCGTCCTCGCCACCGCGGCGCTCCGGTGGCTCGGGCACGGGGCAACGCCGTCGACGTCGGACGAGTACCTGCGCGTGTACCACGACCGGCGGCTGCGCATGAACCTGCGCGAGTTCCCTGCGAAGGTGCTCGCGTCGATCGCAACCCTCGGCTCCGGCGGGGCGATGGGCTTCGAGGGGCCGTCGATCTACATCGGCGCCGCGACCGGATCGTGGCTACAGCGGCGGTTCCAGCGATACTTCTCCCGCGACGACGCCAAGCTCCTCCTCGTCGCGGGGGCCGCGGCGGGCGTCGCCGCGATCTTCAAGGCGCCGGCGACAGGCGCGCTGTTCGCGATCGAGGTTCCGTACCAAGAGGACACCGCCGCGCAGGCCGTGCTGCCCGCATTGGTCGCCGCGGCGGCGTCGTACCTCACGTTCGTCGGGTTCCACGGCACGGATCCGTTGCTGCAGATCTCGGGCCAGCCGCACTTCGACGTGGTCGACCTGCTCGGCGCGATGGGCTTGGGGTTGCTGGCCGGGGTCGGTGCGCGCGCGTTCGTGTGGCTCTTGCGGCGGGCGAAGGCGTGGTCCACCGAGCTGCCCGTGCCGGTGCGATTGTCGGTGGGTGGGGGCGGCCTCGCGCTCAGCGCCACATTGGGCTTCTGGCTCTTTCGCGGCAACCCCGTGACCATCGGCCCGGGTTACCGCGCCATCGAATGGTCTCTCGGCAAACACGCGTTCACGCTCGTCTTGCTCCTTTTCGTGCTGCACGCGTTCGCCACCGCGTGCACGATCCTCGGCGGCGGCGCGGGGGGCACGTTCATCCCACTCGTCGTGCAGGGGTGGCTGCTCGGACGGCTCACAACCGCCGCGCTCGGATCGCGAACCTCGCTCTTTCCCGTACTCGGGGCCGCCGCCTTTCTCGGCGCCGGATACCGAACGCCGATCACCGGTGTGGTGTTCGTCGCGGAATCGACCGGCCGGCCCGGTTTCGTGGTGCCTGCCCTCGTCGCCACCGCGATCGCGCAGCTCGTGATGGGACGGTCGTCGATCACGCCCTATCAGCGCTCGCGCCGGCCGAGCGTGCTCGAGCGCCGCTTCGACCTTCCGATCACCGCAGCACTCGTGCCGGAGCCACATCTCGCCACGTCCGACATGACGCTCGACGAGCTCGTCGACCGGCACTTCCTCACGACGCGCGCGTCCACCATCCCGGTCGTCGCCGACGGCGCGTACCTGGGCATGGTTCGACTCGAGGACGTGCTGCGGATCGAACGCGCGCAGCGCCCGCATCACACCGCCGCCGACGTGCTCCGCACCGACGCGCCGGTCGCGGAGGCGGAATGGGATCTGCGTCAAGCCTTGCGTGTGATGGAGGCCACTGACGTGGACCGCGTCGCGGTGCTCGACGGCGATCGTCTCGTCGGTGTCGTGACGATGTCCGAGATCATCCGCATCGACGACATCCTCGGCGACGAAGACCACTGACCCGCCTTCTGGCGTCACTTCACGCGCACTGTGCGCGCAACGTGACGCCGGAACGCGTATGCGGTCAGCGACTCATGTGCTGCGACAGGTCGCCGAAGAGCTCGGGAAGGATGAGCCGGTCGGCGAAGCGCCATTCGCCCGCCACGCATGCGAACTCGTCGTGGTACCGGCCCGAGAGCACGGGTTGCGGCGGGCGGCCGGGCCGGGCCTGCACGACCGTGAAGTTGCACCGCGACGTCGCGACGTCGGCGCCCGGTGCCCACGTGACGACGAGATCGGTGATCAGGTGGAGCGTGCGGGGCACGCCGTCGTAGAGGATGACGTTGTCGTACGCGCGGCGAGTCTGTTCGACGCCCTGCAGCACGTCGGCGCGCATCGAGCTGCGCCACGTCGCGTGCCGGAACAGCTCCGCGACGCCATCGAGATCGCCCCGGTCGAGACGCTCGGCGTACGCGTAGACGAGCCGCGTGATCGCTTCCAGCGCCGTCATCCTCGTATCTTGTCCGGAGTACGCGGCGTATCGCTCCGAAATTCACACGACGACGCCGCTGCCTTAGTGTGCTCGGGCGTGGAACGGCGGACGCGGCGCTTCTGGGGTTGGGGGTACGAGGGCGAAGGGCCCACCCGGCAGCAACAGGAGAAGCTCGCCGGCACGCTGACCGCGCGCTTCGGGATCGAGGGGCTCACGATCGTCGATCCTCCCACCGTCGACGAGCTCGACCTACCGGCCCCACGGGTGAAGCCGCCCGACGCGCTCGCACCGATCTGCTCGGTCGAGCCGGTCGACCGCGCCGGGCACACGTACGGCAAGTCGTTCCGCGACGTGGTGCGGGCGCTCCAACGCGACTTCCGCTCGCCGCCGGATGTCGTCGCGTACCCGCGTGCCGAGCGCGACGTGGCCGCGCTGCTCGACTGGTGCAGCGACGCTCACGTCGCCGCGATCCCCTACGGCGGCGGCTCGTCAGTGGTCGGCGGCGTCGAGGCGGCCGTCGGCGACGGCTACGCGGGCGTCGTGACGATCGACCTCGCTCGCCTCGACTCGGTGATCGACATCGACCGCGCGTCGCGCGCGGCGCGCATCCAGGCCGGCGTGTACGGCCCCGCACTCGAGGACCAACTGCGCCCGCACGGTTTGACGTTGCGCCACTACCCGCAGTCGTTCGAGCTCTCGACCCTGGGCGGCTGGATCGCAACGCGCTCGGGTGGCCACTACGCGACGCTGTACACGCACATCGACGACTTCGTCGAGTCATTGCGCGTCGTGACACCCCGGGGCATCGTCGAGACGCGACGGCTCCCCGGATCGGGCGCCGGCCCGTCACCCGACCGGTGGTTCACCGGTTCGGAAGGAACGCTCGGCGTCATCACCGAGGCATGGATGCGCCTACAGGACCGTCCGAGGTTCCGCGCCGCCGCTACGGCGCGCTTCGACCGCTTCGAGGATGGAGCCGCGGCGGCGCGAGCGCTCGCACAGTCGGGACTGTTTCCGGCCAACTGCCGCCTGCTCGACGCGACCGAAGCCATGGTCACGGGCACCGACGACGGGCGGGCCCACGTTCTGCTCGTCGCGTTCGAGTCGGCCGATCACCCCCTCGGTCCGTGGATCACACGGGCCGTGGAGTGCGCGCGCGATCACGCTGGAATCGTCCAGGACGACGCGATCACGGTGCGCAGCGCTTCCGCAGGTTCCGAAGGGTCGGAAGGTTCGGAAGGTTCGGAAGGTTCGGAAGGCGAACGCGGCGGCGCGGCGGGCGCGTGGCGCAATGCATTCGTGCGCGCGCCCTACACGCGCGACGCGCTCGTAGGCCTGGGCATGATCAGCGAGACCTTCGAGACCGCGACGACGTGGGATGTCTTCCCCGAACTGCACGCGTCCGTCGTGGCCGCGACGACCGAGGCGATGAAGTCGGTCGGCGCGTGGCCCGGCATCGTGACCTGTCGCTTCACCCATGTGTATCCCGACGGGCCGGCGCCGTACTTCACGGTGATGGCGCCGGCGCGCGCCGGCGCCCAACTGGAGCAATGGGCCGCGATCAAGCAGGCCGCGTCGGACGCTCTCATCGCGCATGGCGCCACGATCACGCATCATCACGCCGTCGGACGCGACCACCGGCCCTGGTACGACCGGCAGCGGCCCGACCTGTTCGCGGGCGCGCTCCGAGCGGCGAAACGCTCGCTCGATCCGGACGGCATCCTCAATCCGGGCGTCCTCGTCGACCCCGCGTAACGTGGTGACGACGCAGCGGGGCTCCGCCGGGCGTAGCCGTCCGGAGCGGGAGCGGAGGGAGCCGGAGCCTTGACGGTCTTGACGTATCGGGCGGTGATCTTCGACCTCGGTGGCGTCGTGTTCCCCTCACCCTTCGACACGTTCGCGGCGTACGAGCGCGACCACGACCTCCCGGAACGCTTCATTCGCAGCGTGGTGGCCGCGAGTGCCGATCACGGCGCCTGGGCGCGTCTCGAGCGCGGCGAGCTCACGACGCCGGAGTTCCACGCCGCGTTCGAGCGCGAATGCGCCGCCGCGGGCGGTGTAGTCGACGCGGCCGAGCTCATGGGCGCGATCGCGCTCGGGTTCGGGGCCCGTCCCGAGATGGTCGACGCCATCACGCGCATCCGCGACGCCGGGCTGCGCACCGGGGCGCTCACGAACAACTGGCGGTCTCCCGAAAACGACGACCACGCTCGAACCACTACGGGCGGCATCGACGACCTCGCCGAGCTCTTCGACGTCGTGGTCGAGTCGGCGGAGGTCGGGCTGCGCAAGCCCGACCCGAGGATCTACGAGCTCGCGTGCACCCGCCTGTCCGTGCAACCGAGCGAGACCGTGTTCCTCGACGACCTGGGCGTCAACCTCAAGCCGGCCCGCGAGCTCGGCATGACCACGATCAAGGTGATCGACCCAGGCCGCGCGTTGCGCGAGCTCGGCGATGTGCTCGCGATCCCGCTCGGCGCGCACGGTCGATAGCGGCCGCCCGCGATGGAGCTGCTGCTGATCCGGCACGCCGAGCCGGTGCGCGTCGGTCCCGGCGAGACGGGTGGGCAGCCCGTGGATCCTTCGCTCACCCCCCGGGGCGTCGAGCAGGCCCGCCGGCTCGCCAGGTGGCTGCGGCCTGAGGCGATCGACGCCGTCCTCTCGAGCCCGATGCGTCGGGCGCTGGAGACCGCGGCCCCGATCGCCGCCGCTTCGGATGTCGAGCCCGAGATCGTCGAAGGCCTCGTCGAATACGACGCGAACGCCGACCACTACATCCCCGTGGAGGAGATGCGGGTGAACCGCGACGACCGCTTCGTCGCGATGGTGGAGGGCCGCTGGGAGGAATACGGCGGCGAGCGGCCCGAGGTCTTCCGCGCCCGGATCGTGCCCGCGCTCGACGCAATCGTGCAGCGGTTCCCGGGCGGGCGCGTCGCGGTCGTCTGTCATGGAGGCGTCATCAACGTGTACCTCGGGCATCTCCTCGGGATCGAACGGCATCTCTGGTTCGAGCCTGGGTACGCATCGTTGAGCCGGGTCGCCGCGTCACGCCTGGGGCACCGTTCTGTGGTGTCGTTGAACGAGACCGGCCACCTCGTAGGTCGGCGCGACGGCGCCTGACCTGACCGCGCACCGGCATTCCTAGACTCGAACGAGCCCACTACCTCAGGAGCACACATGACCACCGCCCTCACGAGCAAGGGCCGGACGGTCGGCGACCTCATGAGCCGCCCCGCGGTGACCGCCACTGCGGACGAGATGCTGGCGGCCGTCGCGCGGCGGATGCGCGACCACCGTGTCGGCTCCGTGATCGTGGTCGACGGCGACCGGCCCGTCGGCATCCTCACCGAGCGCGACCTGTTGCGCGCCACGGGCTCGGGCGCGCAACCGGACCGGGACCGCGTCGACGATTGGATGACGCGGGATCCCGATGCGGTGTCGCCGGATCGCACCGCCGCCGACGCGTTCGCATCACTGGCCGAGCACGGCTACCGCCACTTCCCGGTCGTGGACGACGACCGGCTCGTCGGCGTCGTGTCGATCCGCGATCTGCTGAAGCTCGCGCAGATCCAGCCGGCCGAGGCGATGGCCCACGAGATCCCGCGCGGCCTCGAGGGCGTGGTCGTCGCCGAGACGGACATCGGTGACGTACGCGGCCTCGAGGGCTTCTACCACTACCGGCAGTACAGCGCGGTCGACCTGGCGCGGAAGCGCACACTCGAAGACGTCTGGTATCTGCTCTTCGAAGGCGAGCTCCCGTCGCTCGCGCAGCGTCGCGCGTTCATCGAGGAGATCGCGCCGTTGCGGTTCATCCCCGAGCAGGTGAAGGCCGTGCTGCCCTCGATCGCGCGCGTCGCCCCCGACGCGCCACCGCTGGACATGCTGCGAACCTCGGTGTCGTTGCTCGCGTCGTCACTCGGCTTTCGCCCATGGGGCGACGTGCCGCCCGACGAGCTGCGACGGGAGGCGTTGCAGTTGTGCGCGGTCGTGCCGACGCTGCTCATGTCGCTGTACCGGTTGAGCCGCGGCCTCGAGCCGATCGAGCCCCATCCGGATCTGCCGTACGCGGCCAACTACTTGTACATGCTCAACGGCGAGGTACCGCCCCCCGAGCACGCGCGCGCGATCGAGCAGTACCTGATCTCGACGATCGATCACGGGTTCAACGCGTCGACCTTCACGGCGCGGGTCATCGCGTCGACCCAGGCTGATCTCGGCGCCGCCATCGTGGGCGCGATCGGCGCACTGTCGGGGCCGTTGCATGGCGGTGCCCCGAGCCGCGCGCTGGACATGGTCGAGGCGATCGGCACGCTCGACCGGGCCGAGCCGTGGCTGCGTGACGCGGTGCTGCGGGGCGACCGCCTCATGGGGTTCGGTCACCGCGTGTACAAGACGGACGATCCGCGCTCACTGCTGTTGCGGGAAGTGGCGGAGCGGCTCGGCGGCCCGCGCGTCGAGCTCGCGAAGCAGATCGAGCGCAAGGCCGTGGAGGTGCTGGCCGAGCTCAAGCCCGGGCGGCGGCTCTACACGAACGTCGAGTTCTACGCCGGTGTCGTCATGGACACGATCGGCGTCCCCCGGGAGATGTTCACGCCGACCTTTGCCTCGAGCCGGGTGATCGGCTGGTCGGCGCACGTGCTCGAGCAGGCGGCCGACAACCGGTTGATTCGGCCGAGCGCCCAGTACGTGGGTCCCCCGCCGCCGCAGCCGGTGCCCGACCCCGAGTAGCCCCGACCTGCGCACAAGGACCGGGCGGGGCATACTTTCGCCTTCGCCGTTCCGATAGCGGGCAAATCGGATAAAGCGATTTTTCCCGGCAAACTGGAAATCTCCCCTTCGCCGTGCGTACACTCCCCCGTCCGCTCGGATACCGCGAGTCGGACAAAGGGGACAGGAAGCCGCGGGCGTACACCCCACGCCCCGGAACGAAGGGCCGTTCAATGTCGCAGTTGCGTCGATTGCTGGGAATCGTCGTGACCTTGGCACTCGCCACAGGCACACTGATCACCGCGGGACTGAACAGCGCGTCCGCCACGCCGGATGCAACGCTCACCCGCTATCCGTATCTCACCGACTTGGTGGGCACCCGGGTCACCGTCAACTGGGCGACGACCCGGGTCAACGGCGTGTCGTCGACCGGCACCGTCACATGGGGGCCGCCCGGACAGTGCAACCTGCACTCCGCCGCCGCGACCCGCGCCAACCTCGCGGTCGGGTCCACCACGCCGCCCAACACGCAGACGCTCGAGTACCGGTGGACGGCGTCGATCGATCTGGGCGCGCCGGGCACGTACTGCTACCGCGTGCTCCTCGGCAGCTCGAAGAACCCGCCGCCTCCGCCGATCGACCTGCTCGGTTCCGACCCGTCGCCGACGTTCACCACGCAGGAGCCGGCCGGCTCGACGCAGCCCTTCTCGTTCGCGGTCCTCGGCGACTGGGGCCAGGTCGACAACACCGGCGCGAACCCGAACGAGCAGGCGGTGCTGGCCCACCTCGCGAGCAGTGGCGTCCGCTTCGCCGTCTCCACCGGTGACAACGCGTACAACAGCGGCACGCAGGAGGACTACGGGGACCTCCACCAGACGACGTACCAGAAGGTCGACAACACCACGAACCCGCCCACGACGACGCCCGTCGGCATGAGCGCGGTGTTCGGCCCCAACTTCTGGACGGTGCCGGGCAAGTCGATCCCGATGTTCGCGACGGTGGGGAACCACGGCCTCGTGAGCAACGACTCGAACGGCCACCCGCACATCGTCAACTGGCCGCAGAACACCGCCGTGTTCACGTCGGCCGGCCGCAACGCCGTGACGACCTACAACAACAGCAGCACGTACGGCGCGGGCGCGACGGCGAGCATCGCCGACTCGTGGTACGCCTTCAATGCGGGCAACGCGCGTTTCTACGTGTTGACCGCGGCGTGGCCCGACAACGCCTGGGGCACGGCCGATCCCAACATGGGCGGCTACGCCAACGACTACCTCGCGCACTGGAAGCCCGGCGCGGCGGAGTACGAGTGGCTGAAGAACGACCTTGCCGCCCACCCGGGCGGCGTGAAGTTCGCCTTCTTCCACAAGCCGCTGCAGAGCGACACCAGCAGCTTGAGGGAGTCCACCGATCCCTACCTGCGCAGTGACACGCCCGAGGGGGGCGGCGTCAACAGCCTCGAGTCGCTGCTCGCCCGCAACGGCGTGGGCATCGCGTTCAACGGCCACGCGCACATCTACGAGCGCAACACGCCGCACGCCGGCGACAGCATCGTGAGCTACGTGACCGGCGGTGGTGGTGCGCAGCCCGAGTCGATCACCGGCTCGACGCTGAACTGCCACGCCCAGGACGCCTACGCGATCTCCTGGTCGACCAGCAACGGCGGCCGGGCGTGTGGGAGCGCAAGCGCTCCGGCGAGCGCGGCGGAGTTCTTCCACTTCCTCAAGGTGACGGTCAACGGTTACCAGGTGAAGGTGGAGCCGACGAACTCCACCGGCGCGACCTTCGACGTGCAGACCTACGACTTCACCCCGGTGCCGGCCGCGGCGAGCTCCGGCTTCATGGTGGACGGCTACGGCGGCCTGCACCCGTTCAGCGTGGGCAACAACGCACCTGCGCTGGGCGCACCGGTCGGCGGCCCGTACTGGAACGGCGTCGACATCGCCCGGGGCGTCGCACTCACGCCGGACAAGAAGGGCGGCTACGTCCTCGACGGCTGGGGCGGCCTGCACCCGTTCAAGGTCGGCACCAACGGCGTGGCTCCCGCCATGCCGACGGGCGGCCCGTACTGGCAGGGCTGGGACGTCGCCAAGGGCGTCTCGATCAATCCTGACGGCAAGGGCGGCTTCATCGTCGACGCATGGGGCGGACTGCACCCGTTCGCCATCGGCAACAACACGCTGCCGACCAAGCCGACCGACGGTCCGTACTGGCCGGGCTTCAGCATCGCCCGCGGCGTCACCCTCGTGCCCGGTGGTGGTGGCTACGTCGTGGACGGCTGGGGCGGACTGCATCCGTTCACCGTGAACGGCGCGACTGCACCGCCGGCGATCGGCGGACCATATTGGAACGGCTGGGACATCGTGCGCGGTGTCACGACCACGACCGACGGCGCGGCGGGGTACGTCGTCGACGGCTACGGCGGAATCCATGCGTTCCGCATTCGCAAGGACGCGCCGCCGGTCACCGCGTCGGTCGGGTACTGGAACGGCTGGGACATCGCACGCGGCATCGGCCTCTAGACCCACCACGTCGACACGGGTACGAACACGCGTGTGCCGCACCTTCGGGTGCGGCACACGCGCGAAGTGGTGTGGTTGCCGGCAGCGGCCACGCACCGCGTGCAAGTCGAGCGGTGAGTGTGATATCCGCGACTTTTGGGCCGGGCCTCTCTAGCCTTCGATGAAGCGGCCCGGGTTCATGCTTCAGCGGAGCCTCACCCTGCCCCTCCGGCTGCGGCAGCCCGGGCCGCTGTCGCGCATGCGAACCGCGCGAACCGCGCGAGCGCGACGCGCGCGCCACATGGCCTGCCGTCGCGTTGATGCATCCCCGGCGCGGGTGCGACACGCAAGCCATGCGTGGTCGTTGCGTACGGCTCACGCTCTTCGTGCGGTCGTCAGCGTCACGACGATCGGTCTCGTGACCTGTCCGTCGAACTCTGCGTCGATGAGTGCCGCCAAGTCGTCGAGCAGTCGCGAACGCAGATCCGTTGTCCCTTTCCCCGCCGCGACCGCACGCGAAGTGCCCGGGGAGGGAGTCGAACCCCCACGCCCTTACGAGCCGGCGGGTTTAAGCCGCCTGCGTCTGCCGTTCCGCCACCCGGGCGCCGGCGCCAAGGGTAGGCGGCCCGGTCGGGGCGGGTTCTGGTGACACCGCATGGCGGAGTGCCTCCCGCAGGCGCTCGGCCCCGTCGCCCGCAAGCCGGTTCGTGACGATCACGCCGTCGACCATGTCGGCCACCACGTGGGCGAACGGCCGGCCCCGGAGCTGGACCGACACCACCACTCCGCCGGGATAGCGCCGAATGGAGCGGGCGGCGCCGGGAAGCCGGGGCGGGCTCCGGAACGCCGGCACCGCGAGGCCGGCCGCCCGGGCCGCGGCGCCGAGCCGGCGGGCGGTCTCGGCGAAGCGCACGGCATCCGACGATTGGGTTTCCACGCTGCGAACGATCGCACGCCGGTGTGACAGCTACGCCGACCCCGGTCATGCGTGGAATCCGGTCGCTGAGCGACGCGAATCCACGCATGAACGCCTCGGGGTTGGCGCGGCATGCCGCGCCGGCGGAGGTTTCGGGTACATAGGGGCCGTGACCGTGCTCGTCGGCACCTCGGGTTGGCAGTACCGCGATTGGCGGGGGAGCTTCTATCCGCCCGGTCTGCCCCAAACGCGCTGGCTGCAGCACTATGCGGCGCGGTTCGGGACGGTCGAGGTCAACAACACCTTCTATCGCCTGCCGCCGGCGAGCACGTTCCAGAAGTGGCACGACGGAACGCCGGGCAACTTCGAGATCACGGTGAAGGCGAGTCGGTACCTCACCCACATCCGGCGTCTGCGTGAACCGCACGAACCGGTGAAGCTGCTGCTGGAACGGGCGGCTCCGCTGCGCGAGAAGCTCGGGCCGATCCTCGTGCAGCTTCCACCGAATCTCTCCGCGAATGCCGAGGCGTTGACCGAGACCTTGCAGGCGTTCCCGACCGGGCACCGCATCGCGTTCGAGCCGCGTCATTCGTCATGGTTCGTCGACGAGATCTACGACGTCCTGCGCGACCACGATGCCGCGCTGTGCCTGACCGACCGGCACAGCCGCCCCGGCGTCGTGGCCCGCACCGCGAGTTGGTACTACCTCCGGTTCCACGAGGGCAACGCGACACCGCATCCCTGTTACGGGCGGCACTCCTTGCAGAGCTGGGCCCGTCGGCTGCTCGACCACTGGGGCCCGACCGACGACGGCTACGTGTACTTCAACAACGACGGACGCGCCTGCGCGCCCCGCAACGCGGCTCAGTTCGCCCGCATCTGCGAGAGGGCAGGCTTCGACGTGGCCCGGTCACCCGACCCGCGCGAATGCCACCTGGCCACGTCGTGACAACCCGGTAGCGTCGAGCGGTGCAGATCGCCCGTCGCACCGAGCACGATCGTGAGATCCTCCGCCTCGCGGTGCCGGCGTTGGGCGCGCTCGCGGCGGAACCGCTCTACATCCTCGCCGACACCGCCATCGTCGGGCATCTGGGAACCCATCCGCTCAGCGGGCTCGCGGTGGCCGGATCGGTGCTCACGTCGGCGTTCACCGTGTTCAACTTCCTCGCGTACGCCACGACGGGTGCAGTCGCGCGCCATGTCGGCGCGCGCGACCGTCGGGCCGCGGTCGAACAGGGCATCGAGGGACTGTGGCTCGCCGTCGCGATCGGCGCAGCCCTGTTCGTACTCGGCCTTCTGTTCGCTCCGCTCGTCATCGACGCGATGGGCGCTTCGCGCGTGGTGCATCCCTACGCCGTCACGTACCTGCGCATCAGCATCGCCGGCGCGCCCGCGATGCTGGTCACGTACGCGGCCACCGGATTCCTGCGCGGGTGGCAGGACACGCGCACGACGCTGTTCGTCGCGGTCGGTCAGAACGTGTTGAACCTCGTCCTCGAGTTGCTCCTCGTGTACGTCGCTCATCTCGGAATCGCCGGATCGGCATGGGGGACCGTGCTCGCGCAGTACACGGCCGCGGCCGTCTACCTCGTCGTGATCACGAACCTTGCCGGACGCGAGGACGCATCCGCGCGCCCGCGTCTGGCGGGTATGCGGGCCGGCGCCCGCATCGGTGGCCGGCTGATGGTGCGGACCGCGTCGTTGCTCGTGGCCTTTCTCGTCACGACCGCGATCGCGTCGCGCCTCGGCGACGTCGAGGTTGCCGCACACCAGATCGCGTTCCAGATCTGGCTGTTCCTCGCCCTGTCGCTCGACGCGCTCGCGATCGCGGCCCAGGCGATGGTGGGAAAATTCCTGGGCGCGTCGGACGCCGAACAGGCCCGGCTGGCCGCGGCGCGCATGCTGCAGTGGGGTGTGGTCACGGGCGCGGTATTCGCCGTCGCGCTGGCCGCGGCGCGTCCTTGGCTGCCGGCGATCTTCACCGGCGACCGTCACGTGCGGACGCTGGCCTTGCAGACCCTGTGGGTCGTCGCCGCGATGCAACCGCTGAACGGAGCGGTCTTCGTGCTCGACGGCATCCTCATCGGCGCAGGCGACGTCGGCTACCTCGCCGTTGCGATGGCCGTGTCGACGTTCCTCTTCTTCCTGCCGGCGGCGATGACGGTGCTCGCCGTGCACGGGACGCTGCTCGAGCTCTGGGGCGCGCTCTGCGTGCTCATGGTGGCCCGCCTCGCCACGATGTGGTGGAGATTCCGCGCCCCCGCTTGGCAGGTCGTGGGAGCAACCCGGGCCGCATGAAGGAACAGCTTGCGTCCGGAGGTCGATCGCGGTTTCCTTCCGTGATGCCCGACCGTGCGCCCGAGGCGCCGTCCTCCCCCGTCGAGCTCCACCCCAGGGCCGACAGCGAGCCCACCAGCAGCCGGGCGCTCGTGCCGCTCCCGCGGGAAGAACGGGAAGAGCCCGACGCCGGCGAGCGGCTCTCCGACGTCGACTCGTGGGGCCGCAGCGAGCGGGTGCGCTCCCTGGTCCGCCGGATCTACGACCCCGTGTACCGCAACTGGTTCCGTGCCCAATGGGAGGGCCTCGAGAACATCCCGCGCACCGGCGGCGCGCTGCTGATCGCCAACCACGCCGGCGCGATCCCCAACGACGCGCCCGTGATCATGCACGGCGTCGAGAAGGAGCTCGGGCGGCCGGTCTACGGCCTCGCCGACAATCTCTTCCGCGCCATGCCGGTCGTGGGCACGTTGTGGTCACGCGGCGGCGGGGTGGCCGCGCATCCCGACAACGCCTACCGCCTCCTCCACGACGACGGCCAGCTCGCGCTGGTGTTCCCCGAAGGCACGAAGGGCCCGGGCAAGCACTACCGCGACCGGTACCGGCTGCGCCGCTTCGGGCGGGGCGGCTTCGTCGCGATCGCAATGCGCGCCGGCGTGCCGGTGGTGCCCATCACCGTTGTGGGCTCGGAAGAGACGATGCCTCTGCTCTACAAGAGCGCGCGCGGCGCGAAGCTCCTCAACGTGCCGTACGTCCCGGTCACCGTGAACATGCTGCTGCTCGGCCCACTCGGCATCGTCACGCCGCTACCGGCGAAGTTCCGCTTGCGCGTGCTGCCACCCGTGCACTTCGATGTCCCGCCCGATCAGGAGCGCTACTCGCGCAGCCGTGTGATGGAAGAAGCGGAGCGCATCCGCGAAGACATGCAGGAGTCCTTGTACGACATGCTCCGCGAGCGCCGCAGCGTGTGGTTCGGTTGACCGGCACCAGGGGCGGCTGACGGATGCGCGTGCTCGTCACCGGGCTCGGCACGTTCTGGGGCAGCAAACTCGCGCAGGCGCTGGAGGCTCTCGACGAGGCCGAGGTGATCATCGGCGTCGACACCCGCGAGCCGCGCCTGCCACTCGAACGCACGGAGTTCGTCAAGGCCGACTCGTCGTTCTCAATCCTCAATCGGATCGTGCGGGCCACACAGGTCGACACCATTCTGCACACGCACCTCATCGTCGACTCGACCCAGATGCGCGGTCGGGCCATGCACGAGACGAACGTGATCGGCACGATGAACATCCTCGCCGCGGCCGGTGCGGCCGGCAGCCCCGTGCGCAAGGTGGTCGTGAAGAGCTCCACGCTCGTCTACGGCTCCACGTACCAGGACCCGTACTTCTTTCGCGAAGACATGCGGCGCGTGCGCACCCCCCGGTCACCGGTCGAACGGTCACTCGCCGAGGTCGCGTCGTATGTGCGCGACTTCGCCGAGGACAATCCGCACGTCGTCGTCACCAAGCTGCGTTTCAGCAATGTGCTCGGCGACGACATCGACACACCCTTCTCGCGGGCTTTGCGCCGGCCGGTCGTACCCGAGATCTTCGGCTTCGATCCGCGCATGCAGTTCACACACGAAGACGACGTCATCGGCGCTCTCTGCTATGCGGTGCAGGAAGAGGTTCCGGGCGTCTACAACGTCGCAGGTGACGGAACCCTGCCGTGGAGCGAGGTGTGCGCGATCGTCGGCAAGCGGCGCTTCTCGCTCGCACCGGTGATGACGGACCTCGCGGCCCGGCCGCTGCGCGCCGCGGGTCTCCTCGATCTTCCGAGCGAGGCCCTCGAGGTGCTGCGCTACGGACGCGGGGTCGACAACAGCCGCTACAAGCGGGCCGGCTTCAAGTACCGCTACACGTCGGCGGGTACGGTGCACGCGTTCGCGCAGTCGCTGCGTCTCGAGAACACGATCGGCAACGCTCGCCCGGTGTACCGGTATGAACGCGACGTCGAGGACTTCTTCCGACACTCGGCGGCCGTCGTGCACGAGACGGAGGCCCCGTAGTGCCGTTGCACACCCAGCAGCACGACCGCGTCCGGTTGCTCGTCCTCGACGACCCGCAGCGCCGCAACGCGCTGTCGCTCGACCTCGTCGAGGCGATCGTCGAAGCGTGTGTGGCGGCCGAACAGGATCCCGAAGTCGGTGCGCTCGTGATCACCGGCGCGCCACCGGCGTTCTGTTCCGGTGCCGACGTGAGCAGTCTCGCGTCGATGGGCGAGCGCGAGACCGGGAACGCCCGCGGCACCGGCGACGACCGCGGGCTGCGCCGGATCTACGAAGGTTTCCTGCGCGTGTTGCGTAGCCCTCTCCCCACGGTCGCGGCGGTGAACGGCCCCGCCGTGGGCGCCGGATTCAACCTCGCGCTTGCATGCGACGTGCGGATCGCCGGTGAGTCGGCCCGGTTCGACAGCCGGTTCCTCTCACTCGGCCTGCACCCGGGAGGCGGGCACACGTGGCTGCTCGAACGTGCGGTCGGGCCGCAGGCGGCCGCGGCGATGGTGCTGTTCGGCGAGGCGCTCGACGGCCGAAGCGCCGAACGGGTCGGGCTCGCGTGGCGTTGCGTCGCCGACGACGACCTCGTCGCCCGCGCACTCGAGCTCGCGCACCGCGCCGCCCGCGCGCCGGTCGAGCTCGCCAAGGCGACGAAGCGCACGTTGCGCGCCGCGCCGTGGCACGCGTCGTTCGACGCTGCAGTGGACGCCGAGCTGGAGCAGCAGGTCTGGTCGACCGCGCAGGGATTCTTCGCGGAACGGATCGCCGGCGCCCGCCCCGGCTCGCGTTGACGGCTCGCGCTCAGCGCGGCGAGAGGAAGCGGGCGACCAGATCGTCGCCGCGCTCGGCCCATTCCTCTGCGGTGATCGCGTACCGCACGTGGTCTTCGTAGACTCCGCGGATCTGCAGGAACCGCAGCGCGGTGCCCTCGTCGCGCAGACCAAGCTTTTCTGCGACCCGCCGGCTCGCGTGGTTGCGGGGCACGATCGAGGCCTCGAGGCGGTGCAGGCCGAGGTGGTCGAAGCCGAACTGCATGATCAGGACGACGCCTTCGGGCACGAGACCGGTTCCGGCGTGATCACGATCGACCCAGTACCCGATATACGCACCTTGGAAGGGGCCGCGTTGCACGGAGCCGAGGCTCACCTCGCCGACGAACGGGCCGTCGCGCAGGAACAGCCCGAAGCCGTACGCGCTGTCGAAATGGCGTTGGCGCTCCCACGCCCCGCATCGCGCCCGGAATGCCTCGACGTCGGTCACCGGATCGGCGCTTCCCGGCTCCGGCAGCGGCTCCCACGGGTCGAGCCATTCCCGGCTGCGGACGCGCACCTCTCGCCACGCCTCCCAGTCGGAGATCTTCAGCGGACGAAGGAGCACCCGACCACCGACGAGCAAGGGAGCCTCGTGCAGCTTCACGCGACTCTCCTGCCCACTCCCCCTGGCGCGGACCGCATCGGCGCAGTCTACGGGTGACTAGCGTGACGCCAATGGCCGAGGCGACCGTCAGCAGCGAGGACCGTCTGGTGTGGCTCGACCTCGAGATGACGGGCCTCGACGCCGCCTCCGACGTCATCGTCGAGATCGCCGTCCTCGTGACCGACGCGTCGCTCCAGCCACTCGACGACGGCCTCGACGTCGTCGTCCACCAACCACCGGACGTGCTCACCCGGATGAGCGACTTCGTGCGCGCGATGCACAGCCGCTCCGGCCTGTTGCCCGAGATCGAGGCCTCCACCGTCGACCTCGCGACCGCGGGGGCCCGTGCGCTCGAGTACGTGAAGCGTCACGTCGGCGAGCCGAACACCGCGCCGATGTGCGGCAACACCATCGGGATGGACCGCCGGTTCCTCGCCCGGTACCTGCCCGACCTCGAGAACTACCTGCACTACCGCAGCATCGACGTGTCGACCCTCAAGGAGCTCGCTCGCCGCTGGTATCCCACCGTGTACCGCAAGCGGCCGGGCAAAGCGGAGCGGCACCGGGCACTCGACGACGTGCGCGAGTCGATCGCGGAGCTCGCGTTCTATCGCGACGCGATTCTCCG
>JAMXLJ010000031.1 GCA_024281095.1 Acidimicrobiia bacterium
GCGCGTACAGCAAACCTTCCAGGCGGCGCGCCACCAGCCCGAGGCGGACGAACAGGGTGATGGCGCCGAACCCGGGCAGCTCGAAACCCACCTCCCCGCGGACCCAGCCGAGGCCGACGTTCGCAGACGAGTCGGCGGACGCCATCCCCATGATCTCGAGCGCGACTCGACCGAGGTCGACGTCGACATCGATGCTGAGCGGCAACGGGCCGAACGGCGTGTCGGCGGTCCCGCTCCAGGTGCCGCCGACGTCGCCTGCGGCATCGACCTCGGCGGGAAGCCCGATGATCGGCGAGGCGTCCGAAGTGAACAGGAACGGATACACGCCGCCGGCGAAGCACGGCTGTCCGTCGGCCGCCGTCGTGAACTCGAGCTCCCAGCCGTCGAACATGCCGCCGTCCGCGCGCCAGCGGGCTCCCGCGGGTGCGAGGCGGCTCGTGCTCTCCCAAGACGACACCGTGCCCGCGGGCACGGTGAGCTCCGGCGCACCGTCGCGCATGGTCACCTCGGCCCGGACGTTCCAGAACGTCGAACGGAATCGTCCGGGCGCGGCGGGCAGCGCGGCGGGCAGCGCAGCCAGATCCCGGGCCGCCGATGGCGGCTCGCCGAGCGCGCACTGCAGCGCGACCCGGACGATGGTGGAACGCGCCGCCTGCGCACCGCCGGTGTTCATCAGGAGCACGACGCCCACGCGCTCGTCGGGATGGCCGCCGACGAACGTGGTGAAGCCCGATCCGTCGCCGCCATGACAGAAGAACCGGCGGCCGCGACGCTCGTCGACCCGGAATCCGAGCCCCATACCGCCGGGCCCGGTACCGAGCGACGCATGCACGCGCTGCATCTCGGCGACGGCCGCCGGAGAGAGCACTCCGTCGCCTCCGTTGAGCATCGCGACGAGGAACCGCGCGAGATCCTCGACGTTCGAAACCATCGAACCGGACGGCGCCGCATACGTCGTCGCCAACGGCTCCACCACCATTGCGCGACCGTCGACGGCGCTGTGCACGTGCCCCGTCGCGCGCGTAGGCGCCGGACCAAGCCCTCCGGCGGTGCCCGTCGCGTGCATACCGAGCGGGAGGAGGAGCGCGTCGCGCACGGCGGTGTCCCACGTCGTGCCGCTCAGTCGCTCCAGGAGACACCCGAGGACGTCGTAGCCGCTGTTCGCGTAGACCATCGCGGTGCCCGGCGCGGCCACCGGCACGATCTCGCCCGTGACCGCGTCTTCCAACGAGCCGCTGCCTGCAAGCCCGTACGTAGCCGGAAGGCCGGCAGTGTGCGTGAACAACTGGCGGATCGTGATCGGGCGCGACTCCTCCCATGGATTCGCCACGGCCACCGGTTGCAAATGCCGGTTGACGGGATCATCGAGGCCGAACGCGCCGGCGTCCATCCGTTGGATCAACGCGGCCGCGACGAGCGACTTGGTGACCGACTGGATCTGGAACGATGCGGTCGTGGTCGCCGGCTCGCCCCCACCGAGCTCCAGTGAGCCGAAGCCGCCCGACCAGACGACCTCCTCCCCCGCGACGACCGCGGCCACGATGCCGACCACGCCCTGCTCGAGGTGATGCTCGATCGCGGAGGCGAGACGCTCCACGGGCGGAGCGTGTCAGATGCCGAGCACTGCGTCGAGGCCGACGGTGAGGCCGTCACGCTGTGGCACGGCCCGCACGGCAAGGACCACACCCGGCATGAACGACGTGCGGTCGTAGGAGTCGTGGCGGATGGTGAGCGACTGCCCGGTGGTGCCGAGGATCACCTCTTGGTGAGCCACGAGACCGCGCAGCCGAACGGAATGCACGCGGATCGCGTCGTTCACGAGCGCGCCGCGCGCACCCGGCACGACCGTCTTCGTCGTCGGATCCTCGCCCCATGCCTTGCCTGCCGCGGCCATGCGCTCAGCAGTGAGCATCGACGTGCCCGACGGCGCATCGGCCTTCTCGTCGTGGTGGAGCTCGATGATCTCCGCGGTCTCGAAGTACGGCGCGGCGAGCTCCGCGAAGCGCATCATGAGCACCGCGCCGATCGCGAAGTTCGGCGCCACGATCGCGTTGGCATTCGACTCGCGAAAGCGGGTCTCGAAGTGCGTGATGTCATCCCGACTGAAGCCGGTCGTGCCGACGACGACGTGCACACCGTTGTCGGCACACCAGTTCATGTTCTGGCGCGCCGCGTCGATGACCGTGAAGTCGACGGCAACGTCTGCTCCCGCGCGTGCGAGCGCCTCCGCGTTCGGCGACACCTGCACCCCGGTGCCCGGCAATCCGAGCTGGGCGAGATCGATCCCTGCGTGGTGGGGATCGACCGCGGCGACGAGCTCCAGCTCCGGATCGGCCGCGACGGCCCGGCACACCGTGGACCCCATACGGCCGCCTGCACCGAAGACGCCGACGCGAAGCATTCCCGGAGACTACCGAGCGCCACGCGCACGTGAACAACGTCGAACTGATCCGGGCGAGACCCGGATATCGGCCGAATCAGGCGAAGTCGGAAGCGTCGAACGGCCCGACCACGGCGAGGATCCGCGACTCGTCGGCGATCACACGCCGGATGACGCGATCCACGTCGTCGATGGTGACCGCGTCGACCTGCGCGACGAGCTCGTCGAGCGTCGGTACGTCGTCGAGCACGAGCTCCGTCCGACCGAGGCGGTGCATACGGCTCGCCGAGCTCTCGAGCCCGAGTGCCATCGACCCCTTGAGATGTCCCTTCGCAGCTTCGAGCTCCGCTTCGTCGAGGCCGTCGGCGGCAAGCCGGTCGAGCTCGCCGTGCAGCACGCTCAGAACCTCGTGAGCCTGGGCCGGCGCGGTGCCGGCGTAGATCGCCAGCGCGCCCGTCTCCTCGAAGCCGGTGCGGTACGAATAGATCGAGTAGGCGAGGCCTCGCCGCTCGCGGATCTCCTGGAAGAGCCGCGACGACATGCCGCCGCCCAACGCCTGGTTGAGCACGGACAAGGCGTGCCGGTCGGCGTCGGAGCGCGACAGCGCGCGCGTCCCGAGCACGATGTGGGCCTGCTCCGTGGGCCGGCGCAGCACGCGCAAGGCCTCGGGGTCGCGCAAACCTCCGACAAGACGCTCCGGCCGGTTGTCGCCGTGCGGGGGGAGACCCTTCTCGACCAGACGGACGACCTCGTCGTGCACGATGTTCCCCGCCGCCGCGACCACGACGTTGCGGGGCTTGTACTGCGCGCGGTGGTACCCCGCGATGTCCTCGACGGCCATCGCCTCGATCGACTCGTGCGAACCGAGCACCTCGGAGCCCAACGGATGGTCGGGGAACGCGGCCTCGGCGAAGAGCTCGTGGACGAGATCGTCGGGTGTGTCGTCCCGCATCCGGATCTCTTCGAGGATCACCTGCCGCTCCGACTCCACCTCGTCGGGCCGGAAGGCAGGGTTCCACGTGATGTCGGAGAGGACGTCGACCGCGAGACGCAGGTGATCGTCGGGCACGCGCACGTAGAAGGCGGTGTATTCGTGGGTCGTGAACGCGTTCATCTCGCCGCCGACCGACTCGACCGCCTCTGCGATCGCGCGGGCCGAGCGATCCTCGGTGCCCTTGAACAGCAGGTGCTCGAGGAAGTGGCTCGCGCCGCGCAGGCGAGGGCTCTCGTCACGCGAGCCGGTGCCGACCCAGTAGCCGACGGCCGCGGAGCGCAGCTCGCGCATCGACTCGGTGACGACGCGGAGGCCCCCGTCGAGCTCGGTGTGGTGGATTCCTGCGAGGTCGTGCGCGGGAGTGCTCATGATGGCCTCGTCATCGACTCCCCCCGCCACGCCCTGTAGCAGGAATCACGGAAGTTCGCGCTCTCAGCGGCGGGGGCGCCGGCGAGGCCGGCGATCGCCGCCGCGGTCGCCGCGGTCACCCCGGTCGCCTCGGTCGCTGCGGCCGCCACCCTGCTCGGCGGGGCCGAGATCACCGAAGCTCTCGCGCGCCTGGGCGTCCCACACGTCGTCGAACGACGCGAGCTCGCGGTCCCGGCCGCCGCCTTCGCGGCGTCCGTTGCCCGCCGATGCTGCGCCGTCGCCACCCGACCCCTCGCCGCTGCCCTCGGGTGTTTCCGCCCCGACGAGCGACAGCGAGAGCTTGCCCGAGTTGTCGATGTCGTCGACGCGCACCTGCACCTCGTCGCCGAGTTGCAGCACGTCTTCGACGCGGTCGATGCGCTTGCCACCCCCGAGCTTGGAGATGTGCAGCAGGCCGTCGCGGCCCGGAAGGATGTTGACGAAGGCACCGAACTTCGTGATGTTGACGACCCGGCCGGTGTACTCCGCGCCGAGCTCGGCCGTGGGCGGCTCGAGGATGAGGTGGATCCGGCGGCGGGCCTCCTCGACCTGTGCACCGTCCTTCGAACCGATGCTGACGGTGCCGACGACGCCGTCGTCGCTGACCGAGATGTCGGCTCCGGTCTCCTGCTGGATCGTGTTGATGACCTTGCCCTTCGGACCGATCACCTCGCCGATCTTGTCGATCGGGATCTCGAAGCTGACGATCTTCGGCGCGGTCTCCCGCACCTCGGAGCGCGGCTCGGGGATCGCGTCGTGCATCACATCGAGGATCTTCAGCCGGGCTTCCTTCGCCTGCTGCAGCGCCTGCTTCAGCACGTCGGCGGGGAGGCCGTCGATCTTCGTGTCGAGCTGGAGCGCGGTCACGAACTCGGCCGTGCCCGCGACCTTGAAGTCCATGTCGCCGAACGCGTCCTCGGCGCCGAGGATGTCAGTGAGCGTCGTGTAACGACCGTCGTGGTACACGAGGCCCATCGCGATGCCGGCGACGGGCGCCTTCAACGGCACACCGGCGTCCATCAGTGACAGCGTCGAGCCGCACACCGACCCCATCGAGGTGGACCCGTTCGACGACAGCACGTCGGAAACGACGCGCAGCGTGTACGGGAACTCGGTCGCGTTCGGCACCACGGGAACCAACGCGCGCTCCGCCAGCGCGCCGTGGCCGATCTCGCGACGCTTCGGCGAGCCGACTCGCCCCGTCTCCCCCGTCGAGAACGGCGGGAAGTTGTAGTGGTGCATGTAGCGCTTCTTGTCGTCGACACCGATGGTGTCGAGCAACTGCTCCATGCGGGGCATGCCGAGCGTCGTGACCGACAGCACCTGTGTCTCGCCCCGCTGGAACAGCCCCGTGCCGTGCGCGGTGGGAATCAGGCCGACCTCGGCCGACAGCGGGCGGATGTCGCTCGTGCCGCGGCCGTCGATGCGCTTGCCCTCGGTGACGATGCGCGTGCGCACCACCTGCTTCTGCAGCGAGCGGAACGCCTTGCGGACCTGGCCGGCGCGATCGGCGAACGGGCCCGGCGCGTCCTCGGTCCCGACGAGCGCGGCCACCAGCTCGGCCTCGATCTCCGCGAGCCGCTCGTTGCGCGCGGTCTTGTCGGCGATCGCCATCGCTTCCTCGGCAGCCGGGCGAACCTGGGCCGCGACCGCGTCGAACACGTCGGGCTGGTAGTCGACGTGGATGTCGTACTCGATGGTCTCGATGGGGCCCCGCTGCTGCTCGACCTGCTTGCGCAGCTCGAGCTGCAGGTCGATCGACGCCGCGATCCACGGCTTCGACGCCTCGAGCCCCTCGGCGATGACGTCTTCGGTGACCTTCGGCGCGCCCTGCTCGTACAGCTCCCACGTCGATTCGGTGCCGCCGGCCTCGACCATCATGATGGCGATGTCGCCACCCTCGACGCGACGCCCCGCGACGACGAGCTCGAACGTCGACTCGTCGCCCTCCTGATACGTCGGGTGCGCGTGCCACTCGCCGTTGCGATGGGCCATGCGCACCGCGCCGATCGGCCCGTCGAACGGGATTCCCGAGACCATCAGCGCGGCCGACGCGCCGTTGATGGACGCGATGTCGTGCGGGTTGGCGAGGTCGGCACCGAGGATCGTCGAGATCACCTGCACCTCGTTGCGGAACCCCTCCGGGAAGGACGGGCGCAACGGGCGGTCCGTGAGGCGGCACGTGAGGATCGCCTGCTCGCCCGGGCGGCCCTCACGACGGAAGAACGAGCCGGGGATCTTGCCCGCGGCGTACATGCGCTCTTCGACGTCGACCGTGAGCGGGAAGAAGTCGATGCCCTCACGGGGCTTGCTGGTGACGACCGTCGTGAGAACGGTCGTCTCGCCGACCTGCACCACGACCGCACCGTCGGCCAGCGAGGCGAGCCTGCCGGTCTCGAGCGACATGGTGAGACCGGCATCGTTGATGGGGCCGGAGACCCGGATGGCGTCCGCCATGGGAACGCGCTCCTCTCGTTCGTCGACGAGATGCCCCGGTTCCCAGTTGTCACGGCCCCGGCCGGTCGTCCCGGGCCGTGGCGACTGGACACCGAAGTCGATCGTCGTCGCGCTGCTCTTGGCGTCTTCGCGCGGAAGGAGCGGCCCTCGGGGCCGCTCCTGTTCGCCTACCGCCGCAGGCCGAGCTTCGCGATCAGGGCCCGGTACCGCTCGACGTCGTTGCGACGCAAGTAGTCGAGCAGTCGCCGCCGGCGTCCCACGAGCATCAACAGCCCCCGGCGCGAGTGATGGTCCTTCTTGTGGACCTTCAGGTGCTCGGTGAGATGATTGATGCGGCCCGTGAGCAGTGCGATCTGGACCTCCGGCGAGCCGGTGTCGGTCTCGTGCAGCCGGTGCTCACTGATGGTGGCGGCGGTATCGGGCATGCCTTGGCGCGAACCTTCGTACAGGCGTCGGGGGGCAAACGGCTCGTCGGCCGCGTGCCGACGAGCTGGGCCGATGGTACCACGGCACCCTCGGGAGCCCCGGGGGGCCTGTCGCCGCCGCCGCGGTGAGCGACGGAGCCGCGGCGGGTATCCCCCGCGCATGGCGCGCACGACGAGCGAGCGACCGCACCGCCGAACCGACGCCGGCGGGGACCGCCGTGCCGTCGATCGCCGCTACTGGGTCCTGGCCGTCCTCTGCTTCAGCCTCGTGGTCATCACGCTCGACAACACGATCCTCAACGTGGCGCTGCCCACGCTCGTACGCGACCTCCACGCATCGAACAGCCAGCTCCAGTGGATGGTCGACTCCTACACGCTCGTGTTCGCGTGCCTGCTCCTTCCTGCCGGTGCGCTCGGCGACCGATACGGCCGCCGCGGCGCGTTGCAGCTCGGGCTCGCGATCTTCGGGGTCGGGTCGGTGCTGTCCGCGCTGGTGTCGACGCCGCACCAGCTGATCGCGACGCGCGCCGTCATGGGCGTGGGCGGCGCGTTCATCATGCCGGCCACGCTGTCGATCCTCACCAATGTCTTCACCGACCCCGGCGAGCGCGTGCGGGCGATCGGCGTGTGGGCCGGGGTGGCGGGCATCGGCGTCGCGCTCGGCCCACTGGCCGGCGGGTTCCTCTTGCAGCACTTCTACTGGGGATCGATCTTCCTCGTGAACGTACCGATCGTGGTTGTCGCGATCGTCGCGGGCCGGATCGTGGTGCCGACGTCGCGTGATCCGTCCGCACCGCCGCTCGATCTGCTCGGCGCGCTCCTCTCCGTGCTCGCGCTCGCTGCGCTCGTGTACGCGATCATCGACGCGCCGAACGCGGGGTGGACCAGCCCGCGCGTGCTCGAGAGCTTCGTGGCATCGGGTGTGCTGCTCGTGGCGTTCATCGCGTGGGAGCTGCATGCTCGCCACCCGATGCTCGACATGAGCTTCTTCGAGAACCGCAGCTTCTCGGCCGCGGTCGTCGGCATCATGCTCGTGTTCTTCGCGTTGTTCGGTTCCACGTTCCTCCTCACGCAGTACTTCCAGTTCGTGCTCGGATACACGCCGTTGCAGACGGGCATCAGGCTGCTGCCGTTCGCGCTGACGCTGATGATCGTCGCGCCGTTGAGCGCTCGGGTCACCGAACGGCTCGGCGCGAAGGTGATGGTGGCGTTCGGCCTCTTCGTCGTCGCGGTAGGCCTCGCGCTGCTGTCCCCGGTGAAGACGGACACGACGTATCCCGACCTGTTGTGGCGGATGCTGTTGTTGTCGATCGGCATGGGCGTCGCCATGACGCCGGCGACCGACTCCATCATGGGCTCGCTGCCACGCGAGAAGGCCGGCGTCGGTTCGGCCGTCAACGACACGACCCGGCAAGTGGGCGGCGCGCTCGGCGTCGCAATCATCGGCAGCATCGTCGCGTCGCGCTACGGGTCCCGGATGAGCTCGGTGCTGCGCGGGAAGCCCGTGCCCCGCGGCCTGCTCCACGAGATGGAGCATCAGGTCGGCGCGGCGATCGAAGTCGCGCGGCACGTCGGTGGGCCGGTTGGCACCGCCCTCGCGAGCTACGCGCGGCACGCGTTCGTCATGGGAATGCACGACGGTGTGCTCGTCGGCGCGTTCGCCGCGCTCCTCGGCGCGATCGTCGTGGCGGTGTGGCTTCCGGGCCGGCCCGTGCCGCCCGAAGCGTTGGAGTCGTCCCGCCGGCGGCGTGCACGCGCGTCGCGGCGGGCGCGGCGGCGGAATTCCTCGCGCGTTCCCGCGTAGCCGCTCAGGCCGTTCCGACGGCGCGCCGTGTGGCCTCGACGTCGCGCCCCATCTGTTCGACGAGGTCCTCGACGGTGTCGAAGCGCTGCTCGCCACGGAGACGCTCGACGAAGCGGACCTTGGCCGGCTGACCGTAGAGGTCGCCGTCGAAGTCCAGGACGTACGCCTCGAGCAATGACGCGTCCGCGTCGTCGTAGAACGTCGGGCGGCGACCCAACGAGATCGCGGCCGGCCGCTCGACGTCGTCGGCGGCTGCGAACGTGCCTGCGTAGATGCCGTCGGCGGGCAGGCAGATCTCCCCGGGCACACGGAGGTTCGCGGTGGGGAACCCGAGCGTGCGGCCCCGTCGGTCGCCCTCGACCACCGTGCCCCGAACCTCGTGGGGCCGGCCCAGCAGCGCGGCCGCCGCAGCCACGTCGCCTTCGGCCAGCAACTCGCGGATGCGGGTCGACGAGTAGACGGTGCCGACGGGGTCGCCTTCCACCGCGACGAGGCCGAGGCCGATCACCTCGAAGCCGAGCTCCGCTCCCATCCGACCGAGCAGCGGCACGTTGCCGCCCCGCTTGTACCCGAAGTGGAAATCCTCACCGACGACGACGAGGCGGGCGCGAAGCCGTTCGACGAGCACCTCGGTGACGAACTCCTCGGCGGTCTCGTGGCTGCGCTGCTCGTCGAACGTCAGCACGCAGCAGATGTCGACGTCGCCCGTCGCGTCGAGCAGCTCGAGCTTCTGGTCGAGGTTCGTGAGCAGTTTCGGAGCCGATTCGGGCCGCACTACTTGCGCGGGGTGACGGTCGAAGGTGACCACCGCGGCGTCGAGCCCTCTCGACGAGGCCAACTCGCGCACGAGGTGCAGCACGCGTTGATGGCCGCGGTGCACCCCGTCGTACGCACCGATGGTGACGACGCTGCCGTCGCTGACGTGTGCGACGTCTTCGAGGTTGCGCACCACCCGCATCAGGCGCGCCTTCGCTGGGGCTCGGACTCGGGAGGGTCGGGACGCGCACCCGCGGGCGCGAGCACGACAGAGGGCTTCGCGATCGGGCCGCGACGCTCGTACACCGCGAGCAAGCGGCCCTGATCGTCGAGCAGCGCGACCGCACCGTGGCCATCGGGGTCCAGGTGCAGGCTCTCGACCGGGAGCGCGTGGCCGAACGACACCGCCCGGGCCTGATCCTCGTCAACGGTGACACGAGGAAGGTCGCGCACCGCCTCGGCGGGAGCGAGCACCACACGCCCTGGCGCGGCGACGATCTCGTCGATCGGGTGCGCGTGGTCCACCGTGAACGACCCGATCGCGAGGCGGCGCAACGACCGCAGGTGCGCACACCCGCCGAGCGCCTCGCCCAGGTCCGCCGCGAGCGTGCGGACGTACGTGCCCGCACTGCACTCGACCGACAGCGTCGCCCGTGGCGGCGGCCCGGGGTCGAACGCGTCCACCGCGATGGCGTGGATCCGCACGAGCCGTGGCGCGCGCTCGACTTCCTCGCCTGCACGAGCCAACTCGTGCAGGCGACGGCCACCGACCTTCACCGCGGAGACCATCGGCGGCACCTGCTCCACGTCGCCCACGAACCGACCGAGCGCGCCCTCCACGTCGGACCGTTCGATCTGCATCGCGGTCTCACGCACGACCGCGCCCGACCCGTCGAGGGTGTCGGTCGCGATGCCGAACACCACGTCGCCGCGGTACCGCTTCGTGCCTTCCTGCAGATACCGCAGCAGGCGCGTGACGCGGCCGAGACCGACGAGCAACACGCCCGTTGCATCCGGGTCGAGCGTGCCCGCGTGGCCGATCCGGCGCTGACCGAAGGTCGAGCGCAGCTTCGCGACGACGTCGTGGGACGTCCATCCGGCGGGCTTGTCGACGGCCACGAGCCCGTCGATGCTCGTCTGACTTGTCTCGCTCGCGGCGCGAGATCGGGCCACGTCGTCGCCTCAGAGCGCGGCGCGGATGCTGTGAACGATCGTCGGGATGTCGTCGGTCGACGTGAACCCCGCGGCGAAGCGGTGTCCGCCCCCGTGGTGCGCTTCGGCGATGTGACGAACGTCGACGTCGCCGAGTGATCGGAGGCTCACCCGAACGGAACGATCGACCTCCTCCTTCAGGACGCACGTCACCTCGGCCTCGGAGGTGCGGCGCAGGATGTCGATCAGACCTTCGACCTCTTCGATGGTCACGCCGTGGCGCACGAGCATGTCCTGTGTGACCGCGGTCCAGACGAAACGCTGCTCGCCGACGAGCTGCGCGTTGGCCAGCGCCTCACCGAGCAGCTGCAGGTACGCGAAGCGGTGCTCCTCGAACAGCGTGCGCGAGAGACGCGACACCGGCACGTCGAACGACACGAGCTCGCGCGCGAGGTCGAACACGTCGGCCGTCGTCGTGTCGTACTGGAATCGACCGGTGTCGCACACGAGGGCCGCGTAGAGACATAACGCGGCGTCGCGCTCGAGCGGCAGACCGAGATGATGGATGAGGCGGCGCACCAGCACGCCGCTCGCCGCCGCGTCGGGATCGATGACATTGATCGTGCCGTAACGATCGTTCGACACGTGATGGTCCACGACGATCAGCTCTCCGGCCGCCTTCGCGCTGGGCTCGAGATCGCCGAGGCGCCCGAGCGACCCGCAGTCGAAGGTCACCATGACCTCGGGCTCGCGGGGGAAGTCGTGCGGCGGCGTGATGAGCTCGAGACCCGGGAAGTCGCGGTAGTGCGGGGCGATCACGAAGGGGTTCGGGAACGACGCGGTCACCCGGCGGCCGGCCGCGCGCAGCGCGTGGAACAGCCCGAGCATGGAACCCAGCGCGTCACCGTCGGGGCTGACGTGGCAGGCGAGTGCGACGCGGTCCGCGCGTGCGATCGCCGCGGCGGCGCGGTCGAGCGCGGTGTGCACAGGGTCCGTGCTCCCGGCCGTCGTCGCCGCGCTCACAGGTGGCCTCCGCTAGCTCTCGCCGTCGAGGGGCCGGTCGTGCCGGTGGAGGTCCCGCAGGAGCTCCTCGACCCGACGGCCCTGCAACACGCCCGGGTCCTCGGTGAACGAGAGCCGGGGCAGGTACTTCAGCCGCACTTCACGGCCGAGCACGGTACGCAGATGCGGTGCCGCCGACCGCAATCCCGCCGCCGCGTCCTCACTCGAGCCAAGCGTCGAATAGTAGACCGCGGCCTCGCGCAGATCGGCACTCACGTCGACGCCGGTGAGCGTCACGAGGTCGAGGCGGGGGTCGGACATCCGCTCGATCTCCTCCGCGAGCACCTCGCGCACGACCTCGTTCACCCGTGCGCTGCGTGGGAACCGCCGAGCACCGTGTTGCCGCCGGCCCGCCATCTCAACCTTCCTCGTCGTCGAGGTACGCCGTCTGCTGATCGAGCAGTTCGACGTCGGGGGCGTTCACGACGAACCGCTCGACCGAGTCCAACAGGCGCTCCAACTGGCTGTTGCTCTCCGCGACGAGCGCGACCGCGATCGCCGCCCGTTGCCACTGGTCCTGATGGTCCACCTCGGCCACCGACACGTGGAAGCGGTGGCGGAGCCCGTCGACGATCGGCCGAACCACCGAGCGCTTCGCCTTGAGCGACCGGCTCTCCGGCACATGGAGATCGAAACAGACCGCCGCCGCGTGCACACCCCCAGTCTCGCAGCACGCCGGCCACGCTGGACCGATGCAGGAGCCGCCATCCCCGGAACGCTGGGGCTGTTGGCGCCGGAGCGGCGAGCGCCCGCGGGGCGGGTATCCCGCCCCGCAGCGAGCGCGACCAGAAAACACGGTGTCCCGCCCCGCAGCGAGCGCGACCAGATGACTAGGTCCGGGCGATCTCGCGAAGGTCGTAGGTCTCGATGACGTCGCCGGGCTTCAGATCCTGGAAGTTCTCGAGGCCGATACCGCACTCGAATCCGGCGTTGACCTCGCGGACGTCTTCCTTGAACCGCCGCAGTGAGGAGATGGCTCCCTTCCAGATGATCGTGCCCTCGCGGAGGAACCGCACCTTCGAGCCGCGGGTGATCGTGCCGTTGAGCACGTAGCACCCGGCGACGCGGCCGACCCGGGGGATGCTGAAGATCTCCCGCACCTCGGCGTCGCCGGTGACGATCTCCTCGTACTCCGGCTTGAGCAGCCCGAGCAGCGCGTTCTTCACGTCGTCGAGGACCTGGTAGATCACCTCGTAGAGGCGGAGCTCCACACCCTCCTGCTCAGCGCGTTCGCGTGCCTTGCGGTCGGGTCTGACGTTGAAGCCGATCACGGTCGCATTCGACACCGCGGCGAGATCGATGTCCGACTCACTGATACCGCCGACGGCGCGGTGCACGAACGACAGGCGCACCTCGTCGCGCTCCTGGTCGATGCGGCGCAGCGCGTCGGTGAGCGCTTCGAGCGAGCCTTGCACGTCCGCCTTCAGCACGAGGTTCAGCGTGGCGACCTCGCCCCGCTGCACCATCGCGAAGATGTCTTCGAGCCGTGCACCGCCGGCCAGCGACATCGGATGGGCCATGCTGGCGGCGCGGCGCCGACGGCCCCTGGCCTCGGCAACGGTGCGCGCGGTCTTCTCGTCGGGTGCGACCCGAAGCTCGTCGCCCGCGAGCGGCACGTCGTCGAGACCGAGAACCTCCACGGGCACCGACGGACCGGCCTCGGCAACCTGGCGACCGGCATCGTCGAACATCGCGCGCACGCGGCCCCATCCCGAGCCGGCGACAACGGGGTCGCCGATGTGCAACGTTCCCCGCTCGACGAGTGCGGTGACCACCGGGCCGCGGCCGGCGTCGAGGTTCGACTCGAGCACGAACGCCCGCGCCGGAGCCTTCGGGTTCGCGGCGAGCGGCGGGTCCTCGAGGTCGGCGACGAGAATGATCGAGTCGAGCAGCTCGTCGACTCCCAAGCCCTGGGGTGCCGACACCTCGTTCACGATGGTCGTGCCGCCCCATTCCTCGGGGACGAGCTCCTGTTCCACGAGCTGCTGCCGGACGCGCGTGGGATCGGCGTTGTCGCGGTCGACCTTGGTGATCGCGACGATGACCGGCACCTCGGCCGCCCGCGCGTGGTTGATCGCCTCGATCGTCTGCGGCATGACGCCGTCGTCGGCCGCGACGACGAGGATCGCGATGTCGGTGGCTTGCGCGCCGCGGGCGCGCATCGCGGTGAACGCCTCGTGACCCGGCGTGTCGATGAAGGTGATCGGACGATCGTTCTTCACCACTTGGTACGCGCCGATGTGCTGCGTGATGCCGCCGGCCTCGCCCGCGACGACGTTCGCGGAGCGGATGCGGTCGAGCAGTGTTGTCTTGCCGTGGTCGACGTGACCCATCACGGTCACGACGGGCGCGCGCGGTTCGAGCAGCGCCTCGTCTTCTTCGTCGTCCTCACCCAGCAGCGCCTGAAGTTCGAGCTCGGCCTCCTGACCGGGCTCGACGAGCAGCACCTCGGCACCAAGCTCCTCGCCGATCAGCTCGACCATCTCGTCGGCGAGTGATTGCGTGCCGGTGACCATCTCGCCCGCGTCGAACAGGATCCGGACGAGGTCCGCGGTCGTGCGATTCAGCTTGGGCGCGAGCTCCTGCAGCGTGATCCCGCGCGGGATGACGATCTCTCCCTCGGGGACGGGTGCGTCCTTGGGGGTGAGTTGCGGCATCGACGCCGGACCGAGATCCTCGAACGTACGACGCCGCTTCTTGCGACGGGGTCGCTGACCACCGGGCCGGCCGCGGCCGGCGAAGCCGCCTCCGGGACCGCCACGGCCTCCGGGGCCGCCACCGGGGCCACCGCCCGGGCCGCCACCGCGACCGAAGCCGCCGCCACCCGGCCCGCCACCGCCGGGACGGCCGAAGCCGCCACCCGTGCGCGGACCGCCTCCGCCACCGCCGGCACCACCGCCGGGACGGAAGCCGCCGCCCGAACGCGGCGGACCACCACTGCCGGAACGGCCGCCGGGGCCCGCCGGGCCGCCGGCTCGCTGGCCGGGCGGCGGAGGGATGACGCGGCCGCCGGGAGGCGGCGGGATGACCTTGCCGGTCGAGCTGCGCAGCGGCGCGGGGGTGGGCGCAGCTGGCTGCTCGGCGGGAGGAGCAGGAGTGGGACGCTCGCTCACCGAAGGGGCGGGCGGCGGCGTCGGCGGGCCACCGGCGGCCGGCCGCGGCGTG
>JAMXLJ010000032.1 GCA_024281095.1 Acidimicrobiia bacterium
GATGTTGACGAGTTGATGCCGCATCAGCAGCTCGGGGCCCCATGCGGGTGCACCGGCGCGACTCTCGAGCAGGGTGACGAGGTTCTCGCGGTTGTGGAACGCGGCGTAGATCGCCGGCAGGTACGCGATCGTCAGCGCGATCACCACGGCACCACTCGCGGCCGCGCCGTACACCACGGCCTCGCGTCCGCCCTTGACGCCGCCGATGATGCCGAGCGTGAGCAGCGCGGCGACGATCGTGCGCCCGGCGGCTGCGAACGACGGGCTCGCCGGCCATGCGAGAAGGGTGAACCCGATGACGAAGAGGCCCAACCACACGAGCAGTTGCGTGAGCACCGCGATGGGGGCGATCGCGCTGAGGATCGTGTCCTTGACCTCGTAGCTGCGGGCGACGCGCGACAACGCGACGAAGACGTCGCGCACCGCGCGGTTGACGACAATCGTCGGAAGCTGCAGGAGGAAGTGGCCCCGCGGGAGGATGATCGTCACGATCACGCTCGCCCATGTGGACGCGACGACGAGGGCGCCGGCGGCGATGGCGAGCCAGCTCATCGCGGGTTCATCGCGGGTTCACCGGAGTGTGGAGCGGCTCACTGAGTGATCAGCGCCTCGTACAGCGCCGCGATGTCGTCGTCGGCGTGGCCGAGCTCGGCCGAACGCTCGAGTGCACGACGCACGTCGGCGACGATCGGCACCTTGCGCCCCGCCGTGTTCGTGGCCTCCTCGATCAGGCGCCCGTCCTTTGCCGCCATCCGCACCGAGAACGCGGTGGGGTACTTGTGCTCCATCATCTCCTCGCCCTTCGCGCGCGCATACGGAAGGTCGAGGGGCCCATCACGAACCGCTTCGAACAGGAGCGACGGGTCGACGTCGAGGGCATCGGCCACCGCCAGCGCTTCCGCGAGCGCGCCCACGACGCCGAGCAGCCATGTGTTGACCACCAGCTTGACGCGTTGGCCCGCACCGGGTGTTTCGCCCACCCACAGCGTGCGCTTGCCGACCGCGTCGAAGAGAGGCTCGCACGGTTCGCGCACGTTCACCGGTGCCGACGCCAGCACGATGAGCTCGCCGCGCTCGGCCGGCTCACGGGTTCCGAGCACTGGCGCGTCCACGAAGGCGACCCCGGCCTCCTCCGCGAGCTTCGCCAGCCGTTCGGTGGCCGCGATGCCGACGGTCGCCATCTGGACCCAGATGTGCTCGCTCGTCGTCGCGGTGAGTGCCTGACGCGCGACCGCCTCGGTCGCGTCGCCGTCGGCGAGCATCGTCACGAAGACGCGGGCCGCCCGCACCGCGGCGTCGGGGGTTGCGGCAACCTTGGCGCCCTGCTCGGCCAGGGGATGGGTCCGGTCGAGGTTGCGGTTCCAAACCGTGACCTCGTGACCCTCGCGCAGGAGCGAGTGCGCCATTCCCGTGCCCATGGTCCCGGTACCGAGCACCACGAACGACGACTTCCGGGCCATGTCCGCGCCGCTACCCCGTGCGCGATGGGTGGCAAACCGTCGCCGCGTAAAGCGCTTCACCGGCATTGTTGCGATGCTTGGGGAAAGCGCATGTCGTTGCCGTAGTCGAGTGCCCGGCGGAGCGACTTGCGCTATCGACTTGCGCTCGCGCAGTGGGAGATCCCGCGTGCTGTAACCGTCGAGGTGCACGACGTCGAACACGGCATACGGCACCGCGACAACACTGGCCCGCGCCCGGTCAGGGCCGCGCAGTTGCATCCGGAGTTACGACGTCGTCGACCGCCTGTGCCGCGAGCGCGTCGGGAAATCTCGGGATACGCGGATGCGGAGCTGGTTGCGCGACAGCATGCGGATCGCGTTGCCGTTCTTGAACCCGAGGCTGCGCTCGCCGTCGAACTTGCGCTCGTCGGCGCTTCTCGAACCCGCGGTGGATCTCGATGTGTCAGTGTCGCAAGCGTCGGGCGGATCCATTCGGGGTGCGCTTCTGGGCGGACGTGCGCTCGGAGCTTCGCCGGTAGTAGTTCGATCAGCCCAGTGGGTGGCACGCGACATTGTTTCGTCCGCCGGCACGATGCTGACGCAGGGCAGGCTCGAGACGGGCCACTGTGCTAAGGGGGTTGTCCCGGCGCCGACCGCGCGGGGCGCGGCCTCACCACGGCAGCCGCGGCAGGATTTTTCGACAGATGGCGTCGATGCACTCGGCAGAGCCGGCCCGGAAGACCATCGAACCTTTGTTAGGTCGCAGTGCTGCCGCGGAGCGTCCACTGCGTTGCCCAGTGAGTAGTGAAAAGTTTACTTTTCGCTGAACCTCTACCGGGTAAGACTGCTTATCGTGTATGAGCACCCACGTAAAGTGAAAGTAACGGCCGTCCGAGTCGCGGGGATTTGTGCGGTTCCCGTATTGCTGGCGACGCTGTCGGCTCCCGCGGCCCATGCGGCAAGCGGCGGTTACGGCCCGGCGCCTCCCAGCAATGGGGCACCCGGTGGTTTCACCGTTGTGGCCGCTTCGAAGCAGCTCGGTCCCGCGGGTGGTTCCGTGTCAGCAACCGTCAACGGGAAGGCCGTAACGGTCACCGTGCCACCCGGTGCCTTCAGGTCGACCGAAGACGTGGTTGTGACGGCCCCCGATATCGGGGTGGTGCAAGGTGCGCTCACGACTCTGGGATTCGGCGGGTTCAATGCGGTGGCCGGCGTCGGTGTCGCGGTTCTCGATACGAATGGAAGCAAGGTGACGGGTTCCTTCGCGGCGCCGATTCAGGTCACGATCAATGGAAACGGGCTCGGCGCATCCGGCGAAAAGGTCCTGTCGCTGACGGGCCCTGCATCCGCGACGACGTTGTCCGCTTCCATGGGTTCGAGTGCCGTCACGGCCGCCATCGCATCGGACCCCAACCTGGTCGTGATCAACCCGGTCTCGGCGGCAGCGGGCACAGTCCCGGGTGCCACAAGGGCCTTCACCGGAAAGCCCTTCACGGGTGAGCGAGACCTTGCTCTCGCTCTCGGCGCGCTCGGGATCACAGCGATCGGTGCGGGTGCGGTTCGGCGACGGCGGTCCGTCGCGCGCTGACGTCTGATCTGACCGTCGAAGGACGAGGCACATTCCGAGACGTACCACAGCCGCGAGATGAAGCGATATCGCTCATGCTGAGCCCTCCTCGCATTGCGGGCGACGGTCGCCGCGCCTGGGGGGCGACGCAACGGTGACGACCGTCGATCGATACCGGACGCGTGCGACGAACCGAACGGTCAGAGCGCTTCCGGGGGAATCCCGAAACAGCGAGGCCCCGTCGGGCTCGGAACGCCAAGCGAGAACAGATCATCTTCCGGAGCGTGCGGGATGGACCGCCGTCGCGGTCGCTCTGCTCGGTCTCGGGATCCAGGCGTGGGGTGCGAGCGGCGCGTTCCGCGGAGCCGCGATGCTCCAGATGGCGATCGTGGCCATCGCGATCTCGGCGGCCTGGCGCTGCTGGACCTCGCCTGACGCGCCCTCGTGGCGAGTCCAGGCGGTGCTCCTGGGCGGGCTGTTGATCGCCGTCGGCGTAACGACCGCGCAGCAACTTCTCGCCTCGCCGTTCTATGGAACGGATTCGGTGGCCTTCGGGCAGTACTCGGCACAACTGGTACTCAAGGGTCTCAATCCGTTCACGCACAGCATGGCCCCGTCGATCGACGCCTTTCATGTTCCCGTTACCTACACCACCCACTATCTCGACGGGCGCAGCATGCTGAGGGCGAGCTACCCGTCCGGATCGTTCCTCTTCTATGTGCCGGCGCTCGCGCTTGGCTGGTCGGCGCAGGAAGCCGTCGTCATCGACATCGTGTTCTGGACCGCGGCGATGCTGCTTCTTTGGAGGCTCTTGCCCGCCGGTCTGCGGTGGCTTGCGGGCCTCCTCTTGTCCACCACGATCTACACGAGCTTCGTCGTCGGCGGCGTCACCGACAGTCTCTACATGCCTTTCCTCATTGCCGCGCTGTGGAGGTGGGACCGTTACGGGGATCAAGCCGAGCGGACACCCGCCCGCTGGATCGGACCCATCGCGCTGGGCGTGGCCATGGCGGTCAAGCAAACGCCATGGTTCGTCCTGCCCTTCCTCCTCATAGGCGTCGGCATGGAGGCGCGACGTCGAGGCGCTCGTTGGGTTCACAGCGTGACCCGCTACGCCGCGACGAGCGTCGGCGTGTTCGCCGCCATCAACGGTCCGTGGATCGTTCTCAACCCCGCCGCCTGGTTCAAGGGAGCCGTCGCGCCGGTCACTGCGTCGTTCGTGCCGATCGGACAAGGCTTGATCAATCTGACCCTCATCCAACGCGTCGGTGGGGGCGATTTGCGCTACTACACCCTTGCCGCCGGCGCCGCATTTCTCCTCGCGCTCCTCCTGCTGCTCCTCTACTACGAGCGCATGAAGCCAGCCTGGATGCTCTTGCTGATGGCAACGTTCTTCTTCGCACCGCGCAGCTTGGGCAACTACTTCTTAATGCTCGCACCGGCAGCGCTGATAGCGGCGGTCACAGTACGACCGACCCTCATTTCCCAGGCAGAGAACAAGACGCCTTCCGGGGTGATCATCACACCGCGGGTCCGCGTGCTGGCGGTGACGTCTGTAACGCTCGCGCTGTTGACGTCGCTCGCCCTAGCCGCGGCGGCACGTGCCCCACTGTCGCTCAGAATCGTCGGCCTGCAGACCAATGGGCAGAAGCAGCTCGTGACCGCAGCGGTCCTCCAAGTGCACAACAACTCGGGTTCGTCGGTCCGTCCCTACTTCACCGTCAACTCCGGCGGTTACATCACCAACTTCTGGACGCCCGCCGGAGCTTCAATCCCTGGCAGGGCAGTGATCATTCCGCCCCACGCCACGAAAGAGGTGACTGTCATCGCACCCGATGTCCCATCGATGCCGGGCATATCGCAGCCCTTCCAGGTCTACGCCTATACGACAGCTCCAACCGAGTCCGTGTCGGCAAGCGACGTCGAGCTTCCGACGACCGAGACCTTGTACCTGAGCCCGCCCACCGTCGAGACACCTATGCCCGTGGGCGACGCCACTCGATTCACCGTTCAACTGGACGACCGGCTTGGACGGGCGATCCACAGGGCCGGTGTCCCGGTCGAAATGGGCCAGGTCGTATATGCGGAGCATGGTCTGCTCGGAGGCGACGCGTCCATCAACGGCAGCTTGGAAGGCGCATCGCCCGTCGCAGCGTTGACTGACGGCTCCGGCAAGGCCGTGTTCGTGGTACGCGGCGTCCAGCCCGCCGCCGATCCGACGTACTTCCAAGCTTGGATCGCGCCTCTCCGGCACCAGCCGCCGTTGGGCTACTCGCAAGTCGTTTCGATCCGCTTCGTGCCGCGTAACGGTAGATAGGGCGACTCGTGCCAGGCGGGCACCAGCCGCGGCCGCAACCCACACGTGGACGCTCGCTCGGCCAGCGTCGCTTCGCACTCGAACGAACGCGTCTGCGCACGCGACAACGGCGGGCCACGTTGTTCATCGTTGTCGGAACCGTCCTCCTGGCTGCCTCTGGGTCGATCCTGTTCTCGATGTGGTCGTACCGGCATCACGCGGTGTCTGCCGCGTCGCGACTGGTCTCACAGGTGAAAGCGAAGGAACGCGCGGCGACGAAACTCGGTGCCCGCGACATGGGAAGGGCCCGATCGGCTGCTCCGGCCTGCAACGCCCCACCGCCTTCGAGCGCCGCCGCGGGCCAGGGCGCGCGCATGATCATCACTGCTCCGAGCATAAGGCTCCGCGCGCCAGTGCTCGCCGGCATCGACGATGCCCAGCTCGACGTCGGCGTAGGCCATCTTCCGGGATCGTCGTGGCCCGACCTGGGCGGCACGAGCGTGTTGGAGGCCCACGATGTCACGTTCTTCGCACGACTCGCCGCTCTGAAGCCGGGTGAGACGGTCGAGGTCACCGCTCCGTGTAGGCAATGGATCTATCGGGTCGCGAGTGGACGCGTGGTGCGCAAGGGGACGCCCATCGTCGACACACCGGCGCCCACACTCGTCTTGGTCACGTGCTGGCCGACGAATGCTCTGTACTTGACGAACTCTCGATACGTGTTGATCGCGGAGCTCACTGCCACAACGAACACCGACAGTTCCACAATCGAGAGAATCGCCCCAACGATCGTGCCGACCGCCCTTGTCCCACCCGGCGTGACGATACGCGACGTCACTACCGACGCTGTCGGTGTGCCTGAAGGCACGCTGACCGTCACGGGTTCCATGGATCCGGCCGCTTCGGCCTCTCCACGAGCCCTCGCTGCGATCAACAACGCCTTCGCAGTGTTCGACGTCGGCCTCATCGCCGCAGAACACGGCGATGGTGCATGGTGGATGACCGCTACCTCCCCCGCACATCCCGTTGCCCTGTTCGCGGCATTACCGCTCCGGGGGGTCCGGCCGCTCTGGCGTGAGCCGGTGAACCTCACCCTGACCGGAGCGGGAAGCACTATCCGCGCAGCCGATCTCACGGGCATCGTGGAGGTACGGAGGCGGCTCTACCGGCTGGACGTACATCTCGATGACGTCGACGGACGCTTCGCGATCTCGCGATGGCAGCTCACGCCGCCGTAGAACAACTGCAAGGCGTCGTGGTTCTCGCGCAGGAGGGACCGCGCCATGCCCGTGCCCATGGTGCCAGTGCCAAGCACCACGAACCACGACCTCCGTGTCCGCGCGGCGACCGCGTCGTCCAGGGGTGGCAAACGCGCGGCCGCGGTGCGGCCCGAGCGCGACGCCTCGAGCCCGGCTCCACGCGTTGGTCAGCCAGCTAGTGCGTGAGCATCGAGGCGACCGTCTGCAACGCGGGTTTCGGCGTGAAGTCTTGCCACATGACGCCCATGAAGTTCGCCCACTGGGCCGGGTCGGCGTAGCCGAAGTCGCGTACGGATTGGATGAACAGAGGCCCGGTGTAGGGGCGACTGGTCCAGTAGAGAGCACCTTGGGCGATGTACTGCGCCTGCGTGGCCGGCGTTACCACCTTGGGATCGGTCCCACCGGTTGGTGCCCCGTATTCGGTGCCCCACAGCTGCTTCCACCCGTCGCCGTGGGCGTTCATCACGTCGTGGAGCATCGACGTCTGGAGCATGGTGTTCCAGTTGACCGATCCGTACAGCGGCCCGTACGGCAGCGGCGGATACGGATGGATCCCGACCGCGTCGAAGAAACCGTGCGCGCCGGCGGCGTACATCGCCCGGAGATAGTTCACCGGGTTGAACGGATCGCTCGGGTTCGAACTGAGGTCACCGTGCGGCGCGAGGCCGCCGGAGACCACCGTCACCGACGGGTCGGCCGCGTGAAGCGCGAGGTAGCTCGGTCGCAACACGGAGACATACGCAGGGGCGTTGGGTGCACCGAGCCACCATGGCGCCCAGTTCGGTTCGTTCCAGATCTCCCACGCGTGCACGCCGGAGGGCGCATATCGAACCGCTGCCGCGCGCACGAAGTTCGCGAAATCGTTGGGATTCGCCGGTGGGCAGTACATGCTCGAAGAACACCACGACGCGCGCGCCCAGGGCGGCGTGTAGGCGGGCATGGCGAGCACCTTCAACCCGCGGCGCACCGCCGCGCCGATGACGCGGTCTTCGAACGACCAGTTCCAGGACCCCGGCCCGTACGGCTGCACGGAGTTGAAGTCCATCGGCACGCGCAACCACCGCGCACCCGACAGGACCTGCGTGTTCAGTTCGCGAGCGAGATCGGCGTCGCTCTCCCACAGCAGTTGACCGCCGTTGGTGAAACCAACACGCGTGCCGGAAATCCCACCTCCGCCTGCTGATCGAGGGACGCATCCGGCACACCCGGCTGCGCTGACGACGAGGACCACGCACCATGCGACAACCGCCGCGCGTGAGCGCGCCCGCTCCGGCGCGACGACCCGTGCGCTTCTGCCCGTCAAACGCGCGCGACGGCGCGCTGCGACGGTGCTCGGTTCGCCGGTACGGCCCATCGCGTCTGCACTGACCTGACCCACGGAAACACCCCTGCCCGTGAAGATCTGACGAAAGCGGTTCGGGTCGTACGCATAACCCGGTGATGACTTCGGTCGCGAAGTTGCTCAGGACACTAAGGCGCACGCCTCGCACCGGCAACCGCGTCGTCGCCAGTCGCGCGCGCAGGCGAAACGTCGGCTGGTGGACGGCCGGCAAACGTTCGCCGCGTGGGCGTCGTCACGCGACGTCGGCGACGAGGCCCGCTTCGACCCAACATCGGGCGGCTCAGAACTCTCGCACGACGTCGCGCGGATCCTTGTCGCGGCGGAGGCCGAGATAGCGGGGGTGGCGAAGCCTGCCGTCTGTGGTCCATTCCGTGAACCCGATCTCGGCGACCAGCGCGGGTCGCACCCAGTGCACGTTGCGTTCGCGCACGCGGCCGCGGGTGAAGGGGGAGCGCAACTGTTCGAGCGGGTCGAGGAGCTGTCTGAGGCGGTGGAGCTCCGCGGTGTCGAAGCCCGTTCCGACCTTTCCCGCGTACACGAAGTCGCCGCCGTCGTAATAGCCGAGCAACAAAGCGCCCAGCGCGACACGGCTGCCCGCGGGGTCGGTCCAGCCGCCGATCACGAGCTCCTGGCCGCTCTCGCACTTGAACTTGAGCCACTGGTCGGTGCGCCGGCCCGCGTAGACGCTGTCCGCCTGCTTGGCGATCACGCCCTCCCACCCGCGCCGGCAGGCCTCGTCGTAGAGCGCTTCGCCGGCTTCGTTGCGGTGCTGCGTCAAGCGAATGTCGCTGCCGTATGCGACCGCGCGGCGGAGCAACGACTTGCGGGCGCGCAGTGGAAGGTCACGGGTGCTGTAGCCGTCGAGGTGCACGACGTCGAACACGTAGTACGCGACCGCGATCCCGCTGGCCCGCGCACGCTCGGGGTCACGCAGTTGCATGCGGCGTTGGAGCGCCGAGAACCCGCCGCCGCGCGCGGCAACGATCTCTCCGTCGATGACGATGTCGCCGGCGGCTTGAGCCGCGAGCGCGTCCGCAATCTCCGGGTACGCACTGTCGATGCGGAGTTGGTTCCGTGAGAGCAGGCGGACGGTGTCGCCGTTCTTGAACCCGAGACAGCGCTCACCGTCGAGCTTCCGCTCGTAGATCCAGTTCGGATCGGAGAACCGGCGGTGCGTCAGCGTTGCAAGCGTCGGGCTCACCCAGTCGGGATGCGGCTCGGGTCGCAGACGGGACCTCACGACCTGCGGGACTGATTCGAGCAACGAAGTCGTCACGGAAGCGTTCTACCGCGCCTGCACGCAACCCCCGAACGACCGCACGCGAGAACGTCATTTCGGGTGCTATTTCGGAGCCGGGCGCGCCGACCAGTTCCAGCTGTGGGTGTTGTTGACGGTCGTTTTGCCGGAGACGACGTATTCGTTGGTCAGCCACACCACGCCGTGACTCTGCGTCACGTCGGACGCGGGGTCGGGCGTCGCGGCCGCATAGTCACCCCAGCGACACGCGCCGGGATGCTCGGGAGTGTTGCAGCCGAAGTCGGCGACCGGGCCGTTCGACGTGGTGACGACGACCGGTCCCACGGTTGCGCCGGAGCCGATCTTGGTCACGCTCTCCACGTCGGCGGGCTGGGTCGCGGAGCCCGTGTTGAAACCGAGCACGATGGCGTCACCAAATTTGCGGGCGGTGCCGTTCACGCGTCGGTCGGGGGCGATGGCTGCGTTGAAGACATCCACGGAGCTGCTGGTCTGGGTGCCGGATTGGAACGGGACCGGCGTGCTCGGGGTGGGGTTGATCTCGTACCAGCGCACCTCGGCGCCGGCGCCGCCGAAGACGGTGTGTTGTGTCCAGAGCGCGAGCTGACCGGACTGGGACGGGTCGACGGCTTCGACGGCTTGGGTGGCGCGGCCGTCGAGGGTGTCGATGGGGAACCTCGCCGGCGACGGTTGGGGCACGTCGGCCGGCGGCGACCACGCCCGCACGGTCAGGCTGCGGGCGTTGGAGAACACGATCGTGCCGTTGCTGTTCTGGACCGCGAACAGCGACAAGGAGTTGCCTCCACCGGAAGGTACCGCGACCACGTACTCAATGCCGGCGCCTTCGATGTCGTTGGCCGGAACCGGGGTCCAGGCCACGCTCCCGTCCGGGTTGGTCAAACCGACGTCTTGGGCGCCGCTCAGACTGGCGGCACAGTCGGTTGTGCCGTTCGCGGGCTTGAGGAACGCGTCGAGGTTCGTATGGGTAGACCCCGAGCTCGGAAAGACGTTCGAGCCGATGGTGATGAAACTGTCACCGTCGCCGAGCTTCGGGTAATCGGGGAAGTCGGCGCCGTACGGCTTGGTGTAGTGACACCAATCGGCGGCGGTCCCGGGCGAGCCAGTCGTCGAATAGCCGAAATCGAGGTTGTTGGTCGTGGCGTTCACCACTTCGTCCGCGGCGTAGTAGAACCGTTCACTCGCGGGATCCCACAGCACCTGCACGTCGAAGACGGAGCTCGTCGCCGGCGCCCCGGTCAGCGCATTCATCGTCCCGGTAATCAGCGGTGTCGTCGCGGTCCGGTCGTAGATGCCGAACGTCGAGTTCACGAGCTCCACATAACGCGTGGTCCCGATCGCCCCGGTGGCGTCGGGCGGAGACCAGTTCGGGTCGTACAGTCCCGACGAGCTGCCGAGAATGGCCGGGGTGGTCCTCGCCGGGGTGTTGGCCGGGCTGTGCCCATGTGCGGCCGCGTTCGCCGCGGCCTTCGCCGCCGCGTGCGTACGGGCGTCAAAGGGCAGCGCACCGTGCATCGCCGCGCGTTGCAGCGCCGAAGGCGGTCCCGGCGGGGCCGGACTGCGCCCCGCGGTCGCCACCTCTGGAACACCGTGGTGAAACCCGGCGGGAGGCGGGCTCGCCCACGCCCGCGTCGTGGGGAACCCCGGTGCCACTGCGGCTGTCAGCATGACCACGGCACACGACACGGCGAGAAGTACGTGTCGCACCATCCTCATCGACCCCCCAAACGACGCATGGCTTTCAGGCCGACACCGAAGCCAACCAACGCCACGCCGACGAACGACCCCGCCTCGAAGGCCATGTTCTGGAAATGGACCACGTCAGAAAATCAGACGACTCGAACAAGCACGAGCAACCGACCAGGCCGCCACGAGCTCCGGCCCGGCAGACATCTAGT
>JAMXLJ010000033.1 GCA_024281095.1 Acidimicrobiia bacterium
GTGCCGCCCAACCGCCGCACGACCACCGGCCCACGACCGCGGGTGCTCTGGGTCACTGCCGAGCCGCCCGACCGCAATGGGGGCGGTGGGAACATCCGACAGGCGATGCTCATCGACTCGTTGCAGAGGCGCGTCGACATCACGCTGCTGCTCGCTGGGCAACTCGACGACGAGCAGATACGTCGAAGTGTCGACGCCGTGCTGGAGCTCGCACCACCGCGTCGCCGACGCGCCCGCGGCAGGGCCGAGCGCCGGCTCCACGACCTTTCGCGTGTTCTGGTCCGGCGCCAGCCGGCCGAGGCTGTGGATGCCGCCCGAGTTCGTCGCCTGTTGCGCCCGACGCTCGACCGGATTGCCGACGACTTCGATCTCGTCGTCGTACAGCACCTGTCACTCGCTCCCGTCCTCCCCCGGCGGCGGCGCGCTCGTTGGCTGCTCGAGGTTCACAACGTCCCGAGCGAACGAGCGCGTCAGGAGCTGTCTGGCACGCGAGGTCGCCGTAGATGGCTGCTGACACGCGAGGCCGCAAACGCTCGCCGCTACGAGCGAAGGGTCGTAGCGTCCTACGACAGCGTCATCACCGTGAGTGCCGAAGACGCGGAGATCCTCGCGGGTATCGATTTCGAGCGCGACGGCGGACGGGTAATCGTGGTCCCCAACGGGGTCGAGATCTCGGCGAACGCACCAAGCCCCTTGCCTTCCGAGCCGAACATCGTGCTGCCCGCGACCCTGAACTACCGGCCGAACGTTCTCGGCGCGGTCTGGTTCTGCGATGAGGTACTCCCGCTGATCCGCGCGAAAGTGCCCTCGGCCCAGTTCCACCTCGTCGGGCGGAATCCCGTACCCGAGATTTATGCGCTCACTCGCCGTCCGGGCGTGGAGGTTCACCCGAACGTTGCAGTGATGGCGCCATGGCTTGCATGGGCACGGGTGGTCGTCGTTCCCTTGCAGGTCGGCACGGGCACCCGCTTGAAGGCGCTCGAGGCCATGGCCGCCGGTCGCCCCGTGGTGGGCACGACAATCGGTCTCGAAGGGCTCGACGTGATCGACGGTGTTCAGGCACGCGTTCTTGACACACCTTCCGAGATGGCAGCAGCTATTGCGGAACTGTTGAGCGACGACACCAAGTCGAGTGCGCTGGCGGACGCGGGCCACCGTCACGTCGAGAGCAACTTTCGCTGGGAGGCTCTGGCTGACCGCTACGCCGACGCGCTCGAGGCCAAGGTGCCGCGATCCGGTTAGTGGGCGGACCGCAGCGTTCGGCGAATCTTGCCGATCGACCGCGCCAGCAGCGAAGCCAGGTCCCGCGGCGGCGGCGCGGTGTAGAAACCTTGTTCGAACCAATCCTGGCGAAGTGTGCCTTCGTCGAGACGCCGAAACGCGGCCCACTTCGGCGTGCGCTGACACTTCTCCCAGCGCGGATCACCGTCGATGAACGCGACAAGATGGGCCACCGCGGGAAGTGGGATGTCATCGATCACGAGCACGCCGCCACGGCGCAGAAGCGAGCCCGCGTAGTACCAGTCGAGCATGGGCGTCGGAAACCCATGGTTCCCGTCGATCAGGACCAAATCGAACGCAGTCACGCTCGACAGACGGGGAAGGACCTCGTCAGAGCAGCCCAGCTCGAACGTGAGAGACGCCGTGTCGATCCCGCGTCGGGCGCAGTACGCGAGGATTCGGTCCGCCTCTTCCTGCGCGGGCGTGACGCACGTGTGCCGAGCGCCGGCCGCCGCGAGCAACACTGTCGACAGGCCGGATCCGGTCTCGAGGGTCGCCGAGCCGGTTGTCACCTGTTCGGCGACGAACATGTAGCAGTCACGGTCGGTTGACCAGACGCCCAACTCCGGATCCTGGCTCCCGTCCATGGCATGGATGGCAGGGGGGTCGGCGAGCAGTTGGTCGATGAGCGCTGCGAAGGACTGTGCCACGAGCGCGCAGCGTACCGGGCGATGTGCCGCGCTACCCTCTGCGCCCGTGACCGCGGGCGGTTCGCCTCGCGGGCCCAGCCCGGAAGTCACGGTCGTCGTGCCGACATACGCTCGGCCGCACCTGTTGGGTCGGCTCGTCGAGGCCTTGGAAAGACAGACGATGGCTCGTGACCGCTTCGAGGTCGTCATCGTCGACAACGCCTCACCCGACGACACGTCACTCGTGTTGGCACAGCTCGCAGCGACATCGCCGCTGCACCTGCGTCACCTCGTGGAGCACCAGCGGGGACCGGCAGCCACTCGCAATACGGGATGGCGCGCGTCGGGCACACCCGTCGTCGCGTTCATCGATGATGATTGCGTCCCTGAGCCCGCGTGGCTCGAGACCGGCCTCCGCATACTGTTGGCGGACGACCGCATCGGGCTCGTGCAGGGCAACGTACGCAAGCCTCAGGACGCGCCGCTGGGTGACTGGACACTGTGGCGCCAAGTGGCCGGACAAACACCCTATTTCGAGGCCTGCAACATCTTCTACCGTCGCGCCGCGCTCGAGGAGGCCGGCGGCTTCGACGAGGAGATCGGCAACTATGGCGAGGATGCTGCACTCGGATGGTCGGTCGTCGACGCCGGCTGGGGACGAGCGTACGCAGACGGTGCGGTCGTGTATCACGATGTCGAGGAACGGGGGGTGCGCTACCACGTCAAGACAGGGCTTCTCGAGCGCAACGTTGCCCGCATCGCCAAGCTCCATCCGCAGTTCCGTCGGGAAGCTTTCTGGCGTCCGTGGGCGTTTCGGCGCGACGACGCGCTGTTTACGACCGCACTTGCGGGCCTCGTGCTCGCCCGATGGCACCGGAGCGGCCTGCTGCTGGTAATCCCGTACCTGCGACTTCGCATCCCGCCTTCTGATCATCCTCGACGTGTGCGCCTCTTTTTCGAGAAGGCGCTCGTAGACGTAGCGCGGTTTGTCGGGATGCGCGTCGGCTCGCTGCGCTACCGCATTGCGGTCCTCTAAGATCCGCCGACGAACCTCCCCGGCAATCGTGAGACGAACGGGCACATGACCGCGCCGATCCGGCCCGAGAACGAGCACTCTGGCCGCACCGCCGCTCCCGTCCTGGTACTCGGTGCTCGGCCAGAACCACTGGGCGAATGGTTTCGAGCGCTCGTGAACAATCGCTCGCTCCTGATTTCGCTGGCGCAAAAGGAGTTCCGAGTCCGGTACAAGCGCGCCTGGCTCGGCGTCATCTGGTCGATCGCACTGCCGATCTTCCAATCCGCCGTGATGGTGTTCATTTTCTCGCGGGTTGGCCGCTTCGGGAGCGGATCGTCGTTCAACTACGCGGCGTTCGTACTAGCAGGCATGGTTCCCTGGCTCTACTTGTCGGCCTCGGTCGCATCCTCGACAACCTCGATCGTCGACGCGTCGGATATCACCGTGAAGATCGCGTTCCCCCGCGCCATCCTGCCGCTGGTGTCGCCCGTGGCGAACCTGTTCACGCTCGCCATCTCCGTGTTGATCCTCTTCATCGCGTTGCCGATCGTCGGCGCGTCTGTCGGCCCCCGGTTCCTCTTCGTTCTCCCTGCCGCCGTTTTGCTGTGCGCGTTCACCGCGACGCTGGGACTCGCGCTCGGCGCGCTCTACGTCTACTTCCGCGACGTGAAGTTCATGGTTCAGGCCGTCTTGCTGGTCTGGATCTACATCACGCCGATCGTGTACCCGCCGAGTGCGCTCAAGGGCGCGGCGCCCTGGCTCGACTTCAATCCTCTGACGGGCATCGTCGGTCTCTTTCAACGCGCGGTCGGCGCTCCTGTTCCGTCGGTGCGCGCGCTCTTGGTCTCCGTCGCCACGACACTGGTGCTCGGCGTAGTCGCAATCCGCGCGCACCATCGCCACGACCGACTGTTCGTGGATCTCCTGTGACCCAACCTGCGATCGAGCTTGACGGCGTGGGAAAGCGCTACTGGAAGATCCAAGAACGGAGTCTGCTGCGATCGCTCGTTCGGTTCGGTCCCCCGAACAAGACCGAGCTCTGGGCGCTGCGCGACGCGAACCTGCTGGTGGAGCCGGGTGAGACGATCGGCATAGTCGGTCGCAACGGCGCAGGTAAGTCGACGCTCTTGCGCCTCCTCGCGGGCGTGTCGCGACCGACAACAGGAACGGTGACGACGCGCGGACGTATTGCTCCGCTCCTGAGCGTCGGCGTCGGCTTCCACCAGGAGATGACCGGTCGCGAGAACATCTACGTCAACGGCATGCTCTTGGGCTTCGGAAAGTCCCGCATCGACACCTTGTTCGACGAGATCGTCGAGTTCGCGGATCTCGCTGACTTCATCGATACGCCCGTGAAGTTCTACTCCTCAGGTATGTACATGCGGCTCGGCTTCTCGGTAGCCATGCATGTCGAGCCCGATGTCCTCCTGGTGGACGAAGTGCTCGCGGTCGGTGACATCGGATTTCGGATCAGAAGTTTGGACCGCATGCGGGAGATGCACCGATCCGGGACAGCGGTGGTGTTCGTGAGTCACTGGCTGCAGGCCGTGCAGCTCTTGTGCCCAAGAGCTGTATGCATGCACCGCGGACAGATCGTCTTCGACGGGCCCACCGAGGGTGCGCTCGCTCGCCATCACGAGCTGCTTACGAGCGATGCCGACTCGGCAGAGTACGCACGAGGCACGGTGCGGGTCGAGAACCGGCAGCTCCTAAAGCTCGACGGTTCGCCCGCGGGCACGGTGCAGCAGGATTCCGCCATGATCTACCGCGTCGAACTCCACTTCGACGAGTCGGTGGAGAGCCCACAGGTGTTGTTCCAGGTGTACGCAGAGGACGGGACCTTCGTGTACCAGATGCAAACACCACTCGGGGAGTCCTGGCGCACCTTGTCGGCGGGTGCTATCGCAACCCTCGATGTGACATTCCTTCCGCGGTTCGGGGGTGGTGGCACGTTTCGCAATGTCGTCGTCGTCACGAGCATCGACACCTCTGTGACGTACGTTCGTGACGACGGGCTGGCGTATTTCGTCGAGCCGCGCATCGGCGCGGCGGGGCTCTCCGACCTCGAGGCAAAGATCGCCATAGACGGCGTGGATCGCACAGAATCACGCCCGATGAGGTTTGGGGGCACCTGGGCTGCCGTCGAAGGCGCGTAGTCTGGCGCTTCCGCCGTACCTCATGGCAAGAACTGCATCGCTGCGCGGCCATCGGGCGGTTCTATCCGCAGCGCATGCAAGACCCTCCGAGCTACTTGGTCCCACGTGAAGAACGCCGAACGCGTGAACGCCTTTCGACCGAGTGACATTGCGACTTCGGGTACCGCGACCTGCCGCATGGCCTGGCAAATTTCCGTGACGCTGTACGGGTCCACCGTGAGTCCGCCCGGCCCGATGGCATCTGCCGCCCCGCCGATGGTCGTTCCTATGCTCGGGATGCCAGCCCGTCCAGCGTCGACGTATGCAATGCCGAATGGCTCGGCCAACGATGGCATGACAAGGCACGTCGTGTTTCGCAGAAGCGCTTCGAATCGGGCGCGCTCACCAGGCACTCCACGCCTCAGGTAGCCGTGACCCATCACACCGGAAACATCGATCCGGGGGTGGTTCCCGACGACGTGGAGCTGTGCGGCCGGCATCTCTTCACGTAGTTTGGTGAACGCGCGGATGACGCGATCGCCGTTCTTGCGGTGCCAGTCGGTCCCGATCAATAGGAAAGACGGGTTCGACCAATCCCGGTCGGCGGGCTGCGCCTCCACGTTCGCTCCGAATCCGATGACTCGAACCTTCCGAGCGGGGACTCGATACGCATCGATGAGAGACCGCGCGGCCCAGGTGCTCGCGGTGCAGCACGATGTCGCCTTGGTATAGAGGCGCGCCTGATTCCGCTTCCAGAGCACGATGTCCCGACCGGGCAGGACACGGAGCCCGAAGTCACCCGATTCGGCGGCTTGTGCCACTGTGATGTCGTCGTACGTCACCAAGTCACTGCCGAGCGGCACGCCAAAGCTGCTGCCCATCACAATCCAAGGGTGACGCTGACGCGCCGACGCCAACGCGGCGACTTGTCGGACTTTGACCGCGGCTCCGGCTGTCAGTTGCATCTCCGCGGTGAGGTCGCGAGCATCGTTCAGCAACCGTGAATCGCGACCGCGCACACGCTGGAAACCGCCGACGACACGACGAAGCAGCCGCGGAGGTCGCACGCCGACACATGTGACGGATACGCCAATGCTCTCAAGTGCCCGTTGGAGCTGCAACGGGATCCCCGACCACACCTCATCGTCGAGGGCTCCGTGCGCACCCGGATGCAGCAGCCCGACCCTCACAGCCGTCACCATCGAATGCTAAATGACCTCGACCGAACGGTGCAGCGCGCCTCCATCGGACTGAGCGGCTGTCCGGACGTATGATCCGCAATGATGCAACGGCCCTTGATGTCGAAGCTCTCGAAACGCGATCGGCCCGCGCCACGTCTCGCCGACCGAGTTTCATCGACTCTCCCGCCCGCCGTCGTCAGCCGGCACCGCGATTCGGTGCGACAGCTCTGGATGAGCCGCGTGCATCAGTCGGTGCAGGATTTCTACGCGGGAGCTCCTCTGTCCAAGTTCCCCGAAGACCTCAGGGTCTACGAGCATCTCATCTGGGAGTCGAACCCGAGTGCCGTAATCGAGATCGGCTCGTACCACGGCGGCAGCGCACTCTGGTTCCGTGACCGCCTCCGCACTCTTGCCTCGTATGGCCGGATCAGGGACCCGATCGTGGTGTCGGTCGAAGTGGAGCCGGAGCGGGCCGTCAAGGCGTTGGATGCGGCGGATCCACACTGGCCTGACTCCATCAAGCTGATCGCGGGTGATGTTCGGGATCCGACAACCATTGGCAAGGTGGCGGATCTTGTACCTCCAGGCACGCAGGTGCTCGTCACTGAGGACTGCGCGCATGTCTACGAGACAACACGCGCCGCGCTCGAGGGCTTCGCGGGTTTCGTTCAACCCGGCGGCTATTTCGTCGTCGAGGACGGTTGCGTGGACATCGACGAGCTTCGTCTTCACGACGACTGGCCTCGAGGTGTCCTGCAAGCCGTCCGCGACTGGCTCCGCACAGACCCGGGGTATCAGTTCTGCGTTCGTCGGGACCTGGAGCTCTATGGGTTGACCTCCAACCCGGAAGGCTTCTTGCAAAGACTTCGATGACTTCCACCGAGGCACCGACGTGCCTCATGAGTGGACACGGAGACGCTCCTCTCCCGTACGCTCGCCGCCGTGCCCAGACGCTCGTTGCGTTACCGAGGCTTTGCTGTCACGGTCGAAGTCCCCGATCGCCTCGCCCGACTCCTTCGCGGTCGCCGCGCCCGGAACCGGGTGTTCGCTGAACGCCTGGTCGTCGAACCGCCGCCTCCGCTCGAGATCAAGTCCCGTCACGGCGACCGGGAGCATTGGCAGGAGTTCGCCGCGACCTCGGCACCCGCGTCGCGTCCCTCGGGTGCAGTTGCGGACGAGGTGACAAGCCATTCGTGGTACCACACGATCGAGCTTCCGGACGGCTCCGTGACCCCGGGGCGGTTCGATCACCGTCCCTTGCTTGTTCATTACGGCTTACCAGAGCAGTTGCAGGGAGAGCGTGCCCTGGACATCGGAAGCGGCGACGGGTTCTGGGCTTTCGAGCTCGAGCGGCGCGGCGCCGAGGTGACGAGCCTCGACGTGGAGTCGTTTCTCGATGTCGACCTACCCCCGGCCCTGCACACGATCTTCGTGAATCGACCGGTGGATCTCTCGTTTCGCCGCGGATTCGAAATCGCGCGTCGTCGGCTCGGATCGCAAGTGACGCTGCTGAACAAGCCGGTGTACGACTTGGACCCGACCGAGGACGGGATGTTCGACTTCGTTCACGCCGGAGACATTCTCCTGCACCTGCGTGACCCCATCCTCGCTCTCCAAAAGATCCGCGCCGTGACTTCGGGGACCGCGCTCTTCGCCGACTGTTTCGATCCGCACCTCGACGCACTGATGGCGGGTCCGGGGTTGACGCGCTATCGAGGTGGCTGGGAAGACGTGACGTGGTGGTCGCCCGCTCTCAGCACGCTTGCCCAGATGGTGAGTGACGCCGGATACAGCCAGGTCGAGATACTCACGACGTACACGCTTTCCGAATACGACACGGTTCAAGGCCCTTGGCGCGCAGTCGTACGCGGCCAGGCGTGACGCTGCTGACCGCGGGCTCGTCAGGAGCGCTCGAGCCAGAACGACTTCCCGAAGCTGCCCATATGCGGTACCCAGGAGTCGAAGCGATGGTGATCGTTGTCACCCCTCGTCAGATAGAAGGCCGGTAGCACCACTCTGCTCCCGCAGCCCCCGCCGAGGAGATATGAGGCGAGAAGGTACTGCTCGCCATAGAACCGGTCTGACCACGTCGCGGGATAGTCCCAGGGCAGGAACACGTCATCGAACCCGAAGAGAACGCCGGGAGAGAGGATCGGCAGGATCTCCAAGAGCATCACGATGGTATCGGCGGCCATATACGCCTCGTGCGATCCGTCGAACAGCACGACGTCGCCGGCGCCAAGAGAGGTGAAGAGCTCGAGCGGAGCATCCTGCAGCGGCTGGCGCACGACGCGGTCGCACAGCCCATCGATCTGCGCACGGGGCGTCGGGTCGATCGACGTAATGGTTGTCGACAACCCGAATGTCTCGATCACGTGACGGGCGAACATCGTCGAATAACCGGAGCCCACCTCGACGTAGTGCGCAGGCGCTCGCTCGATAAGGCTGGCGCACAGGAAGGCGGCGTCGAGCGCTCCCCAGAAGTTGTTGTCCCAGTGCAAAGAGTTGTGATCGCCGTGGACGGGGATCGTCGCCAAGAATTCGCCGTACGGGCCAATCGTTTCACGCGCCGCTTCGAACCGCTCGCGATCGGGCTGCAGAACGCTCTCGATCGCGCCGTTCGTCGGTCGATCCCAACCCCATCTCGGTGCCGGAGTCGCCGGATACGACGTCACGAAGACGTGACGGCCGCCGGCCAGACGGTTCGCCGTCTTCAGTGTCTTATCGAAGACCGCTGTCTTGGCGGCGTGCGTCAGGGTTCTTCCGCTTCGCATTCGAGCGCCCGGTTTCATCAACACCGCCTTCACGATCCGAACACGCAACCGGAGCCCAGTCGTTCCACCGGCGACAATTGCCCGGGTACCACCAGCGCGCGATGGGAGGATACCGGCCGTTCCAAGTGATTCGTCGATGCAATGGCACGCGCCCAGCATGTGACAGCGCCGCGCATGGTAGAACTGACCGATTTCGCACACCGATGAGCCTTCTGCGGATTCGCGGAAGGCTCGTCCATCGCTTGGCGCGCTGGAGAGCATGACAACTCCCGAGACCACCGCTGCGGTGCGCGACGCGTACCTGGATCTCCTGAAGCGATCCTTGTTGGGGCTGACCGTCGGACCCGTAACGCTCTATGTTCCGTTGGCACGCGGCCGTGACGCGGTCCGGACATGGTTGATTCGAGCCTTGCAGCGCCGGGGGCGCGCGGTGCTAGCGGAGCCGATCGACTTCGACCTCGACGGCAACGCCGAGGGAACGATCTCCGTCTGGGGCCTTCCTCCGTGGCCGAAAACGATGATTGGCACCGCACGCCTGAACAACGTCGCGGACTGCATCGAAGACGCACTGGAGAACGACGTACCCGGGGATCTCATCGAGACAGGTGTCTGGCGCGGCGGCACAGCGATCTTCATGCGCGGCGTTCTGCGCTCGCACGGTGTGACCAACCGGCGTGTGTACGTCGCGGATTCGTTCGCGGGTGTTCCGCCGCCAGATGTGGAGAATTACCCTGCCGATGACGGCCTCGAGTTCCACGCATGGCCGGGTCTCGCGGTCAGCCTGGAAGAGGTCAGGGCCAACTTCGCACGTTATGGATTGCTCGATGACCAGGTCGTCTTCGTCGAGGGTTGGTTCAGGGACACCTTGCCAACACTGCGCGATCACACGTGGGCGGTCCTTCGGCTCGACGGCGACCTCTACGAGTCCACCATGGACGCTCTGGACAACCTGTACCCGGGCCTATCCCACGGTGGATGGGTAATCGTCGACGACTACGAGATCCCCGCGTGTGCGGCAGCGGTCAACGACTACCGGGAACGACACGGGATTACCGAAGCGATCGCGCGCATCGACTGGACTGGCATCTGCTGGCAGAAGCGGTGAGCACTGGGCGACGGTTCGAACCGGCGCGCACATCGCGCACTCACGCTGCGAGTCATCACCGGCGCGCCCGCCGCAACATTTGCCGGACCTGGTTTCGCCATCCCGCTGGCGCAGTCTGGCCCGTCGTCGGGTCGATGCCTGCCCGCGCCTGCCAGTCTTCGCCCCACTTGAGCCGCAAGCCCTCGACCAGCACGGGGTAGCCGCGGGTCGCGTATTCCTGTAGACCGCCGGCGTAGACGGTTTTTCCCGTCACCGACTTCTCGTGATGAAGGTACGCGAGGCCCGTGATACGCACGTCGAGACCCGCCTCACGGGCTCGGAGGCAATAGTCGATGTCCGCTCCCCATCCGATCGGTGCGAATGTCTCCTCGTCGAGCAAACCGATCGCGTCCACAGTCGTCGCGGGGACGAACATGCAGGTTCCGTCGACGAACGGCGCCTTCCGACTGGTCGGCTTCGGTTCGTACTCGTCGACTGTGGGCGTATGACGCGGGCGCTGGTGAAGCCAATGGCAGTCGTACAGCGGGGCCACGATTCCCGCGTCGCTGGATCGCCATGATCGCAGCAGGCCGTCAACGAACCCGTCGGACAGACGCGTGTCGTTGTTCAGCCAAATGAAGCCGACATGCTCGCGCTCGCGACGCTGCACCGTCCCAAAGTTCGTGCCCCCTGCCCAACCGAGGTTCGAACCCGGTCGCAGCACGTCTTCACCGCCGAGGGGCCTGTAATCGCCAGAGTTGTCGACGACAACGATGTCGGCCAACGACCGCTCTCGCAGCAGATCACCGATGAGTGCATGCGTCATGTCGTGGTGGCCATAGACGGGAATCACCACCAGAACCCGATCGGTCGGCGTCACTTGCCGCGTCACGAGGGCAACCACTTCGTGCGCCGCGCTTGCAAGGACTGCAGCCGAACATACGCAGGCAGCTGCATCGAACGCGGAAGGCGGTGGATCATGCGGGTGGCTGCCGTCCGTTCGAGCAGTGGGGCATCGGACCACGGGGTCTTCGCGAGCGTGGCCCGGTACGCATCTCGGTACGGATGCTGGCACAGGTAGTGCCACGGCTTGACGATCGCCGGACCTTCGAAGTGAAGAATGCCCGGATTCGACACCGCGCCCCGCACCGCCGACTCACCAAAGACCTCTCGAGCCCACCGCCCCCAGAACCACAGGCTGTTCTGAGCATTCCAACGCGGCTCCAACCGGCGCCACCGACCGGCGAACACGAGGTTCAGCGCGTCCTGGTCGAACCACGTGAGTTCGTCGCCCCGATCCGCCACGACGCGCAGAATCTCGCTGAACGAATCTTCGCGGCGCATGAGGGCAAGGTCCATGACCAAGACGCCGGCATTGAAGTAGTGCCGCGGGTCCGCGATGCCGAGACCGATGACGTGGCCGCGCCTGTCGGGTTCCACGACGTTCGCCACGGCCGCGATCCCGGCGTCGCCGAGTGGCATTTCCCACAACGCTTCGAGCGAGTCCATGGTGAGCGTGTCGGCGTCGAGGTAAAGGATCCGGTTCAGATCCGGGAGCATCTCCGGCAGGAGAATCCGAAGCCAACTGACGCGCCCACCGAGTGCGGGCCCCTTCGAGGGAACGCCCGCCAAGCGCCGGGAAGCAACCGCGTGGAATGAAATCTCGCCGTTGTGGCCCCGCACCATCGCGGCGAAGCGGTCCTGGGTCACGTCGGAAAGGTCACCCTCGTGAAGGACGTGGACGTGGACGCCTGCGCCGGTGGCCGCTTGACACGACGAGACCGCGACGGCAGCCCAAGGGCAGTACGCCGTATCGGTCGCGAGAGCGATGTGGACCCGATCAGGCATCAAGCGCCCGCTGGAAGAGAAGAAAATGGTCCGGTACCTCGAGGAGCTGCTGAACCGCCGGATCGTCGAGAACGGGCTGCGACGCGGTCAGGCGATAGCCCATCTCTTCGAGCAGCGGCTGGAAGTCGCGCCGGGACCCGTCCGTCTCATACGCCAGGAGCTCCTCGCGGTCGTTCGGGACGACCAGGAGGTTCGGCACGCCCAGTCGTGCGAGCCACTCGAGCCACCATGTCACGGCGTCGTAGGTGCACTCCGAGAAGCTGTGGATGTTGACAGCGAGGTCGAAGCTGCCGGGCTCGGTCTGCTCGTCGAGCTCGTCCAGGGGCACGATCCGGGCGGGTGGTGTGCAACCCCGGTGACGAAGGTAGTAGTCGCACACGAACGTCGACTCCGGGATCGCGTCGACGCAGCAGTAGTCGGCGACATCTGCCGCCTGGATCATGCGGTAGGCCGTCCGGCCGTAGCCCGCGCCGATATCGAGCACACGTAAGCCGGGCCGGCTCAGGATTGCGAGGTGCTGGTCGAGGAAGAGGATCTCGTTGACGCTGTCGAGGAGGTCTCGGCTCACACGGGGATAGCCCGGGTATTCGAACGTCCAGCAACCGAACGACCCGTCTTCGCCCAGCTTCTCGAGCAGACCGGCGCGGTCGCGACGCGCGATGTACTCCGTGAAGATGAAGTACTTGAGCACCATCGCACGCGGCCACTCGCGGTAGTTCCAGACGAACGGGCTTTCTCCACGGAAGTACCGAAGGTCCAGCTCGTTGCTGATGAGCTCGCCGTCCCACACTGACGGAACCGTTACGGGAAGGCCAAGCGATCGATAACGCTCGTGCAGTGCACGGAGGCGGGGATGACTCTGCGACAACACAGTCTCTGCATCGGCGGGCAGGGCGACGGTGTCGTCGTACCGCTGCGTGAGCATCCTCCACTCCGATGGCGAGAGACGTCGCTCGGCCTGGTTGAGCCATTCCTGGATGTCAGCGCGACGCGGACCTTCCACAAAGCGCTTCAAGCCGCGCCAACTGCTTCCAATCGCGCGCGTCAGCGCCGGCCGCTCTGCGAGCGCCCTTCGAACTGATCTCGTGGGATCGCGCTGGGCCATCGCCTAGGGCTCTCTGCCGTAGCGCGGCTGCGCGTCACCGACGTTCGGCATCGAACACCACTGCTTGACCGAACCGCTGCAAGGGCACGCTCCGAACGAGCGAGCTCGCAACAGTGCTCCTCCACCCGCGCCTCCACCCAATCGGAAGCCTGCGGCGAACATGGAAGACGGGGCTGATGAGCTCCTCGAAGTCACGCAACGAGTACTCCCTGACGGCCCCGCTCATATGAAAGTACGCCTCGGCCGGTCGATTCAGGCCGCGCACGCGATCGCGCACCTTGGACCGCCTCACGAGTACGTCATCCTTACTGGCAGCGGCGAGCACCGCTTGCCCGCCCGTCTTCAACACCCGCCCAAGCTCACGCACACCCGTCGTATCGTCGATCGTCTGCTCCAGCGCTCCGTAGGTTGCCACCGCGTCGAAGGAACCAGCAGGAAACGGGAGACGGTCGACCCGTGCAACGACGCGCAACACTTTGGACTCGGGATCGCTACGCGAGATGCAATCGCTGGGTCCGGCTGAAATCACCGTCCGGTGCGGCCTTGCACGGGCGAGCGGCGCGAGTTGACCGGAGCTCGAGTCCAGGAGGAGGACGCGACCCGCGGCACTCTCGACCAGGCGGTCGACGGCCGACAAGACCTCCGTCGGAGTTCCATCGGCCGTGCCGTTCGGTAAAGCGTCCCGGGCGCCCGGCAGGTCGAGGACCCGATCGGCCGGCGTTCCGTGCACGAAGCGCTCTGATGCCGCGACATGCCAGGCTTCCAATACGTCGGCGAGCCGGTCGACGTCGAGCTGATCCGCCGTCCGTAGGCCGCCTCGGATGAGAGAGCGTCGGAGCGCAGGGTCAGCATGAAGCTTCCGCACCGCTGCGGCCAGAGCGACCGGATCGCCGGGAGGAAACAGGACGCTGTTGTGCCCGTCACGCAGGTACTCCGCGGAGCCGCCGACGGAGGTTGCGACGACGGGCGTACCACACGCCATCGCCTCGAGAGGAACCAATCCAAACGGCTCTGCCCACTCGCTCGGGAATACGACGACGTCGACCGAGGCGTAACGCGCAGCGAGATCCTCCCGTCCGAGCGATTCGAAGCTGACTCGGTCCTCTACGCGCAATGATCGGGCCATCGCCTCGAGGCGGCAACGCTCGGACGTGCCTCCACGCCCGTAGAACGCGACGGTTGCTTCTGGTAGGTGTGTGAGCGAATGCACCAGGGTGTCGACGCCCTTCCATGGATGCAGCCGGCCGGCGAACATGATGCGCCAGTTCCACTGCCGCTCCTCGGATGAGACCACGTGGGGAAAGTCTCCACGATCGATGCCGCTGTAGACGACGCTCGAGCAACCGTACGACCAGGGCTGGCGACCAGCGACGGCGGCGCGCGTGTGCGCGCTCACGAAGCAGAAGGCGCCGCTGTCACCGATGTCGCCAAGCGCCGTCGCCAAGCCGGTTCCGGCCTCGACGGCGCGACCGAGAGCGGATCGCACGACCCCGCCGCGGAACATCGAGGTCCACGGGTCCACCTCTTCGACATACGTCGGCCAGTTGTCGCATACGACGTACACGAGCGGCACGCCGTGCTCTTTGAGACGGCGGACGAGCGTCGCCGAGACCGCCGCCATGTGCCATACCGACACGACCTCCGGAGCATGCTCGGCAAGGTGTCTGTCCAGCGTCGCGTGGTTGTGACGTTCGATCGAGAGACGTTCTCGATGCGAGGGTCGCCAATCGCTGCCTTCGCGCCAGTGCGGTCGAAGATCTCGATGCACCAGCGCCTCATGGGCCGGGTCGAGCGGCGTCCCGCCTGCGAGATACTCGTCGCCGCACAAGACGCGGACCTCGTGCCCGCGTTTTGAGAGCCGAGTCATCACGTCGAAGCACGACAACTCGTAGCCCCCGTAGTGGTGTGGCGGATACCAGCTCGTCAAAGTGAGGATTCGCGTCATGGATCGTGCGGGCGGCCCGTCTCCTCGTGCGGCGGATCGTTAGCCTAGGGGCCGCCGCATCGCGGAGCCCGAGACGAGACGTCATTTCGACGGCAACGAGGACACGTGGAAACCAGAGGCCCTTCCCATGGTCGACACGCTGGCGGCACCGGAGTCCGAGGCGCGTGGCCTCGCGCTTTGGAATGATCAACCCTCGGCTCGTTCACAGGGCCCATCGGGCCGCGTTCGCCCTTTGGCCGTGGGCAGTCCCGATCGCCGTGCTCGCCTTTATCTACAAGACCGGAGATCGGTTCCTCCCACGACTCATCGCGGGACTTCTGGCCATTGCCGTGGTCCTTCTTGCTTCCCGCCGCCCCGACCGCAGCATCTTCGCCTTGATCGTCTTGCTGCCGTTTCAGGGTCTCGTCCTCGCACAGCTCTATGCGTGGGGAGCACCGGCGGGTCTCGTGCGACCGCTGAGCAGCTGGAAGGAGGCGCTGGGTTTCGGCATCGTCATCGCGGGTGTGCAGGGATACCGGGCTGGTCGCCGCCGCTTCGACGCGATCGACCGACTCGGCTTCGCCTACGTGGTGCTGGTGTCGGTATACGCGCTCGCCCCGAAGGTCTTCGCGACGGGCGCTCCCGCCGCCGCAAATGCCCGATCGCTGGCGTTCCGCCAGACCGCCGGATTCGTCATCCTCCTTCTCGCCGCGCGCCATGCGCGCCTGCCCGATGACTTTGCATCACGAGCGGCCAGGCTCGTGTTGGCCGTCGGCGCGGTCGTGGCCGGGATCGCGGTCTACGAGTACTTCTTCTCGAGCTCGTGGAACTCGTTCATCGTCGACAACGTCAAGTACATCCGGTACCAGATCGACGTCCTGCACACGGCGCCGTTCAGCGTCACCGACATCCGGCGCTATGGCGACGTCGCGGGTCACCACGTCGTACGGGTCGGATCCGTGTTCCTCGACCCCACGCCCTGCGGCTTCTTCCTGCTCCTGCCGTTCGCCGTCGCGGTCGAGCGGAGGCTGCGCCCGGGGCTGCGTGGGAGCGCCAATCTGCTGCTGATTCCGATCGCGGCGGCACTCGTCCTCACGCAGACTCGCTCTGCGCTCATCGGTGCACTGGTGATCACGGCTCTCGCCATACGGCCCGTGGCCGGCAGAACGGTCAGCCGGCGGTTCCAGTTCGCGCTGCTGTTCGCGGCGGCCATTGTCGTTGCCTTTCCCGCTGTCTCCGCGACCGGACTCACCGAGCGGGTCAGTACGACTGCCTCCGGCCAGAACCAGTCGTCGATCGACCATGTGCAGTCGTTTTGGAAGGCCGTGGACGCGGTCGAGGCACAACCGCTCGGGCACGGACTCGGCACCGGCGCCGGCGTCGGACAGCGCTTCGACCGCACGGCCACGCCAGTCGTTGCGGAGAACAGCTACTTGCAGGTCGGGATCGAGACCGGCGTGATCGCGATGCTGCTCTTCGCCGCCCTCACCGTCGCGGTGGTGCGACGACTCCGCCTCGCAGCGGCAGCGGGCGATCTCGGCACGGTCGCCATACGCAGCGCAGCGTGGGGACTGGCCATCGGCGCATTTCTGCTCCATGCCTGGAACGACTTCTCGGTCGCGTGGACGTTCTGGGCGCTCGCCGGAGCGGCGATCGGGATATCGGAGCGTCTGAGATCGCCTGGGCCCGCGCGTGCGCCCGAGCGTAGAGGCCTCTCAGCCTCAGCCACGCGTCCGTGAGCTCGACAATGCCAAAGGTGGGTTTCGACGTTACGGCGCTCCTCGCCGGCGACACCGGCGTCGCCCGCTACACACGCGACATTGCGGCCGCGTTGGAACGTCGGGGCATCGACCTGCGTCCGTTCGCGATCGGCCGTGGCGACCACGGCGACGCTCTTCCCGCGGGTACGCGTCGGCTCCGTGTCCCGTTGCGTCTGGTTCACCGAAGCTGGTCGCTCATCGGTCGCCCGAGCGCACAGTCGCTCACACCCGCTTGCGACCTCGTGCATGCACCGGATCTCGTGCCACCGCCGTCGAAGGGCGCTCGGGTCGTCACCGTCCACGACCTCGTCGCTCTCGACCATCCCGACCTGCATCCGGCCCGATCGGTCGCAGTCCAGCGGCAACAGCTCGCCGCAGCGCGCAACCCCGCCACCGTCGTCATCGCAGTCTCGCAGTCGACCGCTGCCGCGTTGCGCTCGCGCGGAGTCGACGCAGAACGCGTCGTCACCGCGCCCAACGGCCTCACGGCCATGCCCGCGCCAGATCCGTCGGTCGTGCCGCCGCATCCGTACCTCCTGGCGGTTGGCGCCATCACGCCGCGCAAGGGCCTTCCCACGCTCGCGGCCGCCTTCTCGCGTGCGGCGATCCCTCCGTCGGTGCGCCTCGTGTTCGCCGGTCCGCTCGGATGGGAAGGCGAGCGTGTCGTCGACGCCGTCCGCTCCGCGGGAACCGACGACCGAATGATCTGGCTCGGCAGAGTGAGCGACGCACAGCTCGCCGCGCTCTACGACAGGGCCATTGCTGTATGTGTGCCGAGCGTCGCCGAAGGCTTCGGCTTCCCCCTGCTCGAGGCCGCGGCGGCCGGTGCGCCCGTGGTCGCGAGCGACCTTCCGGTCTTCCGTGAGCTCGACGGCTGCGTGACCCTGTACGCGCCCGTGCGCGACGACGAAGCCTGGACCCTCGCGCTCGAGCGCGTCGTCGGCGACGAATCGCTGCGGCGCGAAGCGGCCGCTCGAGGGCGCCTCGTTGCGTCGGAGTACACATGGGATCGCACGGCCACGCTCACCATTGGCGCCTACAACCGGGCGCGCGAGATGGTGTGACGCGATGCCCGACGAAGCCGCCGAACCCCTCATCAGCGCGGTCGTCGTCAACTGGAACGGCGGCACGACCGTGTGCGACTGCCTGCGCTCCCTCGCCGACAACCCTCCGTCGGTCTCTTGGGAGGCGATCCTGGTCGACAATGCCTCGACCGATCGCAGCGTCGAGCGGGTGCGCACGGAGCTGCCATGGGTGCGCGTGATCCGCAACAACCACAACCTCGGCCTCGCCGCCGGGAACAACCAGGGGCTGCGGGCGTCCCGCGCACCGTTCGTACTCATCAGCAACCCTGATGTGCTCTACCAGCCCGGGTCGGTCGACGCGCTCCACGGTCTCCTGCTGCGGCGCCAACGCGCCGCGTTCGCCGTTGCCCGCCTCCGCGACCGTGACGGCACGCTTCAGATCTCAGCGGGCGATCTGCCGACGTTGCGTGAGGCCCTCGTCGGCCGTTGGCTGGGCCGGCGCGTCCGGCGGCCCGACAAGAGCGGCTTCTGGTGGAACACCTGGGATCACTCCGAGGAAGCGAAGATCGGCCACGGCGGTGAAGCGTGCTACCTCGTCCGCCGCTCGGCCGTCGACGAGTTCGGCCTCCAGGACGAGGGCTTCGTGCTCGACTGGGAAGGCGTCGACTGGAGCGCACGAGCGTACGAAGCGGGCTGGGAGATCTGGTTCTGCCCGCAGGCCGAGGTCGTGCACCTCGGCGGGGTGACCCTGCGGCAGGTCCCGTACCGTTGGATCGTGTCGTCGCATCGAGGCATGTACCGGTATTTCCGCCACCGTGTCCCGACGGGGGCCCGGCCGTTGGTCGCGGCGTCGATCGCCTTACGCGCCGGTGCGAAGCTCGCGATGGCCGCAGTCGATTCCCGGCTGTACGACCGGGCGCACTGACGCGACCGCACAAGTGCGAATCAGCGTGGACGCCCGCGTGATGGGATTCCCGGGAATCGGGCGGTTCATCAGCGGGTTGTGGACCGGGCTGGAGGCGGTCGGAGCAGACGTCGTGGGACTCTGGGGCGGAGCGCAGACGAGCCAGTGGCTCGGTGAACACCACGCGGGGCCGGCCGGCCGGCACGTCGTCGTGCGAGCCCGCGCCTTCATGCCCCTCGAACAGGTGGCCGTGCCACTCGCGCTGCATCGGGCCCGTGTCGACGTGCACCACGCGACGCACTTCAACGTTCCGTATCTGGCCCGCGTCCCGATCGTGCTCACCGTCCACGACCTCATCGCGTTCCTCGACCCCGCCAAGGCACGCTCCCGTGCGGCCGGTGCCTACTACCGCACCGTGTACCCGCTCGCGATTCGCCGGGCCGACGTCGTCGTGGCGGTCTCACCGTTCACGGCCCGCCAAGTGCGCGAGACCTTCGGGCTTCCGGCCGAGAAGGTCCGAATCGTCGAACACGGCATCGACCACGCTCGCTGGCGCCCACGGTCCGACGCGGAGATCGCAGCCGTGCGAGCCCGCTTCTCGCTCCCGTCCGAGTACCTGCTGTATGTGGGCACCGCAAAACCCCACAAGAACCTCGCGACGCTCCTGGCCGCGCACCGCGCCGATCACCCACCGCTGGTGCTCATCGGACCGGCGCCGGGCGAGCTCGGATCGATGCAGGACGGCCGGGGTGGTGGCGCTCTCGTGGCGCTGGGCCGGATGCCCGACGACGCGCTGCCCGCGATCTACGCGGGTGCCCGGGCTCTCGTCACACCGTCGTTGCACGAGGGCGCCGGCTTCACGCCCCTCGAGGCCATGGCCTGCGGCACACCTGTCGTCGTGAGCGACGGCGGTGCCCTGCCCGAAACCGTGGGCGACGCCGGAATCGTGGTGCCTGCGCGCGACGTGGACGCATGGCGCGCCGCGTTGACGCAGGTGACCGAGGACTCCGAGCTTCGGGAACACCTCGGCGCTGCGGGCGTCGCGCACGTCGCTGCGCGCGACTGGTGCGCCACGGCCGAGCAGTACCTCGGCGTCTACGAGCAGGTGGCGTCGGCATGAGCCGTTTGCGCGTGGCTCTCGACGCGCGGCGTCTGCAGGATCGTCCGCTCGGGGGCGTCGGGCGATCGCTCGCGGGGCTCCTCGATCGTCTCGCGACCGAGATCGACCTCGTCTTGCTGACCGACGCGCGACGCCGGCCGGTCGACACCCCGCTCGAGCAGCGCGCCCTGCCGTGCCCTCGCAGGGCACCGGAAGCGATCTGGATCCAGTACGCCGTGCCCCGAAAGCTGCGCGGGTTCGGCGGGCTGTTCCACGGAACGTTCAACCAGCTCCCGTTCCGGCTCCCCGTGCCGGCGGTCGTGACGATCCACGACCTGAGCTTCGAGGTCCATCCGGAGGGCTTCAGCCCGCTCAAGCGGCGGGCGTTCCAGTTGCAGGCCCGGCACGCGGCGCGGGCCGCACGGCGCGTCATCGTGCCGTCGGTTGCCACCAAGCACGAGGTGGTCGCGCACTACGGCATTTCCGACGATCAGATCTTCGTCACGCCATGGGGTGTCGAGCCCCGCTTCAACCGCGCCCGGGCCGACGAGGCGCCCGACGTGTGCGAACGGCTCGGCATCGATGGCCGGTACGTGGTTGCCATGGGCGGTGCGCCGCGGCGCGGTTTGGAAGTCGCCGTGGCCGCGTGGCGACGCGTCCGGCATGCGACGGGAGTCACGCTGGTCGTCGTGGGTTCCGAGCGCGTGCGACCCGAGCCAGGCCTCGTGGACGCGGGCGCGGTGGACGACGACGAGTGGCCTGCGCTGCTCGCGGGCGCGGACGCGTTCTGTTACCCCACACGCTACGAAGGCTTCGGGGTTCCCGCGCTCGAGAGCATCGCGAGTGGAACGCCTGTCGTGTGTGCGCCGGTCGGTTCATTGCCCGAAGTGCTCCAGGACGCGGCCGAGTGGTGTGAGGGGCCAACGGCTGACGCGATCGCACGCGGATTGCGCCACGTGCTCACCGACACAGGCCACGCCGACGACCTGCGGCACCGATCGCTGAAGCGTGCGGCCGAGCAGCCCTCGTGGGATGACGCCGCTCGCACGACGCTCCGGGCCTACCGGGAGGCCTTCGACGCTTGACCGCCCGTCACGCTGCCGTGGCGCCCATCGCGACCGCGCGCAATACGTCGGCGTGAGCCCGGGCGCAGCGTTCCCACGTGAACCCGCGCGCGTGCTCGATGCCCCTTCGCGACACGTCGGTCCAGAGTTCGCGGTCGGTGAGAACGCCCACGACCTGCTCGGCGAGCGCCACGGTGTCGCCATCCGGCACGAGCACACCACCGTCGGCGACGGTCTCGCCGATTGCGCTGTTCGCGAAGGCCACGACCGGTGTCCCGCACGCCATCGCCTCGAGAGCCGGCAGGCAGAACCCTTCATAACGGCTCGTCACGATGAGGGCATCCGCGTCCTGGTACGCAGACACGACATCCTCGACGTAGCCCAGGAGGTCGATCCGCTCCGGGTGTGACGCGCGGTCCCGCATCTGTTGCACGACCGGCTCGTTCCATGGAGCGAGGAAGCCCACCATCTGCAGCCGGTGCGGCAGCCCTGCGTCCGCCACCATGCCGGCCACGGCAAACGCTTCCCGGAACCCCTTGTGCGCGCCGTACTCGCCGACATACAGCAGCGTCGGCGTGCCTGCAGATGCCCGCACCGGCGGCGGTCGAAAGCGTGCGTCGACCCCGAGCGGGATCACATGGATCTTCGCGGGATCGACGTTCAGCAGCCGCGTCGCGTCCGTCGCCGTCGCTCGCGAGTTCGTGCAGACGGCCGCCGCGTCGCGCAGACGTGGGCCGATGCGTTGCCAGCGGCCGGCTGCGTCGCCGAACGACGGATCGCGGACAACGAGCGGGATCAAGTCGTGGAGCATCTGCACCCACGGGCGTGGGCTCCGACGCGGCGGGTCGTCAGCGGGACTGAACACCACGTCGGCGTGGGTCGCGCGCGCGGCTCGTGCGAGATCGAGTGGAAGGCGCAGGTCGTGCTCGCGCTGCGACCACCGACTCGGCGCGATGCGCGTGACGGTCTTGGCCGCGATGCCATCCGGGAGCTCAGTACCGCCCGCGGCCAAGGCGACGATTTCGAGCCCGGCTTCGTGCGACAGCAGGGGGAGCAGCGCTCGCAGATACGTGCCGATTCCCCGCTTCGCCGACGATCCGCTGAGGTGCCACGCGTCCACGAGCACGGTCGTGTTCGGCATCACGGCACGGTATCGAAGTTGATTCGGGTCGCGTGATTGGAGACCGCTAGCCGTGGGTATGTACGGCTCCCGTAGAGGGACGGCCACGTCGGGCACGGGAGGGCAAGGGCACAACAACGCGGGGATACGGGTGAGCCGTCGAGCGGGTACCGCGCGATGTCGACCCTCGCCGATGAGCGCCGAGAGGCCGCGGTTTCACGATCGAACCCGGGCGCGGTCGCGCCTCTCTTCACGACTCCGGCGCCCAACCGGTTATGCCCAGCTGCTTCGCGCGTCGCGGCCGCCTGCCGACGGGAGGGTGTGCGTGGTCAAGCGGCTGGTCGACGTCGTGATCGGTGGCATCCTTGCGGCCCTGAGTGTGCCGTTCGTGGTCGCGGGTGCGATCGGATGCGCGATCAGCCTGCGAGCATGGCCCTTCTTCGTGCAGGAACGGGTCGGAAAAGACGGCAGGCGCTTCAACCTCCCGAAGCTGCGAACGCTTCCGCCGAGCGCTCCGCCGTCTGTCGACAAGTACGCCCTGCACCGGCTCCGTATCCCGGCGTTCTGTCGCATCCTCCGACGCACACATCTCGACGAGCTGCCGCAGCTCTTCGTCGTTCCGCTCGGATGGATGAGTCTCGTCGGACCGCGACCCGAGATGCCCGACCTGTTGGAGCGGTACCCGGAGGACTTCGCCGCCGCGCGAAGCGCCGTGCGCCCCGGCTGCACCGGGCTGTGGCAAATCAGCGCCGCGTCAGGCAAGCTCATCTACGAGTCGCCCGAGTACGACCTGCTCTATGCGCAACTCTGGCGGCTCCGACTGGACGCGTGGATCCTGTACCGAACGCTGCGTACCTTGGCCACAGGCCGCGCCCCGATCCAGCTCGACGACATCCCGAGTTGGGCCCTGAAGGTGCCCCGTTGTGTCGCGACCGAACTCGCGAGTGCGGCGAGACGTCGTGAGCCCGTTCCGACGGACGCAACGGCCGTCGAGCTTCCAGGTCTCCCCGGGGACGCGGTCGTCATCTGTCTGCGGTCAGAGAGCCTCGACGAGCCGGTCGTCGTGGATCTCGGTCGCGACCGCGAACCCGCAACAATCCTCGATCTCGTCGACAGCGACCGTAGAAGTTCAGCCGTGATCGAGCCCGCCGGCCACGGCTTCGAGGCGCCGGGCCTCGAACGCCGGGCCTGAGCCACCTTCCCCTCGTTCGCGTCAAACGCACGATCGAATGCACGGCGCGGTACGGAGTGTGGCGCGATCCTCGACGCCCCGATGAGGCCGTCCTACACTCCGGCAGGCTGTACACGACGGGGCGGATGCCGCAGTGCAGGGGCCGCGCTCTTGACGCTCACCACTTATGTCGCGGGGTTCGCGACATTGGCCGTGATCGCGGCGTCGCTTGCCCTCTGCGCAGTGACCCTTCGTCGGCGTTGGCTCAGCGGATGGACAGGTGCACCGGCGCGGCTCGCCGAGATCATCGTTGCGCTCGGCCTCTTCGTGGTCATGTCCGAGTGGCTCGGCACCCTTGGGCTCTTCCGGCGGATCCCGCTCGTCCTCACGGCGAGCGCAATAGGGATCGGATCGCTGGTCTTCATGAAGGTCGCTCCGCCGCCTCGCCGCAAGAGTGGCCGTCCGCTTGTCGGTGCAACGCCGCCCTGGGCCCCGTATGCCGGCGGACTCCTCATCCTCACAGTGCTCCTGGCGTGGACCGCCTATGTCCGGGACTCCTACCAAACCGGGATCCTGGGTGTCGACAGCCTGCAGTACCACCTGCCATTCGCAGCGCGGTACGCGCAGACTGCATACGTCTCGCGACTGAACTTCGTCTGGTTCGACCCGGTCACGAGCTTCTATCCGAACAACGCCGAGTTGTTCCACGCTGTGGGCATGATCGCGTTCACGCGCGACGTTGCCTCGCCACTGATCAATCTGTTCTGGTTGGCACTCGCCTTCCTCGCAGCGTGGGTGCTCGGACGCCCCGCCGGAGTCGGTCACCTCACAGTCGGGGCGACCGCATTGGTATTCGCCGCTCCGCTGACTGCGGGCACGCAGGCGGGGTCAGCTCTCAACGACACCGCGGCGGTGGCACTGGTACTGGCGGCGATCGCTCTGCTCGCACAGGGCGATCGAGGAGGGGGCGTGATCGCGATCGCCGGCTTGGCCGCTGGACTCGCCGTAGGCACAAAACTCTCGGCTCTGGCACCCGTGCTCGTGCTCACCCTCGCCGTCTGCTTGGTGCGTCGCAACCGGCGTGCGTCCATCTCACTGGTGTGGATAGGTGCTGCCGCGGTCGGCGGCTGCTACTGGTACGTCCGTAACCTCATCCATACCGGAAGCCCAATACCGGTCCTTGCCCTCCCCGGCCTGCATTCGGTTCGTCTGCCATCGATTCAGGCCTACGGCCACAGCGTGAGCGAATACCTGGACGACTGGCATTTCTGGACGACTACAGCGCGCACGGGCCTGCGCGGTGTCTTTGGGACCGCCTTCCCCGTTGTCGTTCTGCTTGCCGGAGCGGGGATCTTGTCGGGCGTCATCACGTTGACACGCGGGAGACGCGACGTCGAGCGGCCAGACAGCGCTGCGATCGTACGATCTCTGTCGCAAATCCTGCTCATCGTCGCGCTCGGCGCCGGAACCGCGTACGTCTTCACCCCTGCTTCTGCGTATGGGCCGCTCGGTAACCCGTACTTGTTCGGACCCGGCCTGCGTTACGGATTCGTCGCACTGCTCGCGGCACTCTTTCTTACTGCTCTCGCAACCGTGGGACGACGTCCCCTCTGGGCCGCCTTGCTCATGTGCATCACGCTCGCCGCGACGTTGTTCGAGCTCCACACAGGCATCGCCGGCGCACCAAGCCCGTTAGCGTCGCGACCGCGTGCGGTCGTCGCCGCCGTCGCCATATGGCTTGGTGCAGCGGCACTGATGCGGCAGCGTCGTGCACACACCAACCGGAGACTCCTCCCCGTCGCTTGCAGCGTCGTGGTGGTCACTCTCGTCGGTGTTGTCGGGCTTCATGTCAGCAACACGTATCTACATCAACGGTACAAGCGCTATCCGTTATGGGCGTGGGCACGCACCGTGCAGCACGCTCGCATCGCGGTTGTCGGGTATTCAGCGCAGTACCCGCTTACCGGCCTGGACCTGTCGAACTGGGTTCAGTACTTGGGGCGGCCAGGCAGTGACGGCGCATTCGCGTCCTATCGGGACTGCAACCAGTTTCGATCCGCACTGCACTCGGGACGGTACGAATTCCTCGTAGTCGGCGACGAGAAATGGGGCTTGGAAGCAGCACCGGAGCAGAGGTGGGCCTCGAGCGATCCGTCCACCGAGCGGCTTCTCCAAGACACCAATCGAGGCATAGACACGACCGTCTACCGCGTGAAGCCGCCGGTAGGTTCACAACGATGCACCTGAGCTCCTGGCACCAAGCAACGGCGGGTCGACTTCGCGCCTGACGAACATGGTGTGGCACCGGAAGCGACGTGAGGCTGGCCCCGTCGCGTTCGCTACAGTCCGCATGACGGCGATGGGGCTCGCCGAAACCGCCCTCGAGGCTGATGGCTCCTACTGGTGACGGCAGCGCCGACCGGAAGGAGCGCAAATGAGTGGAAGCCCCGTCAACCGACGGTTGCCCACCGTGCGACGCTCGCGCCGCCGCGGACTTCCGGCGCCGCTGGAGCTCGGTGTGCTGGTCGCGGTCGCGGCGGGAGGAGCGCTCGGCACACCCGCGCGCTACGAGCTCGCACAGCTGATCAAGGTCTCGCCGGGAACGTTCCCCTGGGCCACGTTCGTCACGAACCTCTCGGGCGCGTTCGTGTTGGGCTTCTTCCTCACGGTCGTGATCGAGCGACTTCCGCCGACCCGGTTTCTCCGGCCGTTCTTCGCGGTCGGCTTCCTCGGGTCGTACACCACCTTCTCCACCGTCGCCGTCGAGACCGTGGTGCTCGTGAAGGACGGGCACATCGCCCTCGGCATCGGCTACACGCTGACGAGTGTGGGCGCGGGGCTGCTGCTCGCGTACGCGGGCATCGTGTTGGCCCGCCTGCTTCCCGGCGGCGAGTATCGATGAACCCGACGGCTTCGAGCGAGGAGGCCTGATGCGACTGGAAGGACGGGCGCGTCGCTTGACGATCTTCGTCGGCGAGGAAGACGCCTACGCGCACAAGCCCCTCGCCACCGAGATCGTGCACCGCGCGCAACAAGCGGGTCTCTCCGGCGCGACGGTGATCCGGGGCATCGAAGGGTTCGGCGCGTCGAACCACGTGCACACGACGCGCATCCTCAGCCTGTCGAACGACCTGCCGATCGTCGTCGTCATCGTCGACGCCGCCGAGCGCATCGACGCGTTCCTGCCCCAGCTCGACGAACTCATCACGGAAGGCCTGGTCATCCTCGACGACGTCGAGGTCATCAAGTACGTCGGGCGCTCGCCGCGAGCCTGATGCTGATCCTCGGACTCGCCGTCGCGGGAGCAATCGGCGCGCCGGCGCGGTACGTGCTCGACACTTGGCTGCAAGATCGTGTGCGCCGCGTTGTTCCGGTCGGCACGTTCGTGATCAACGTCAGCGGGTCGTTCCTGCTCGGGCTGTTGACCGGGCTCGCGCTCTACCACGCGTTCCCCTCCACACCGAAGACTCTGCTGGGCACCGGGTTCTGTGGCGCGTACACGACCTTCTCGACCTTCACGTACGAAAGCGTGCGTCTCATCGACGAGCGCGCGATCCGCGCCGCGCTCTGGAACGTCCTCGCGAGCCTCACGGTGCCCGCGCTCGCGGCCGCGATCGGGCTGGTTCTGGCGGGTCTCTGACCCCAGTGCCGTCGTCCGCATGCCGCCGCCGGCGATCTCGGTACCTTCGCTGTCGCACCGGCCCGTGCCGGCTCTACGGTGAGGCGGTGCGCCCCGACGAGCCGGGCTTCAATCCGACGACCCCGCGCCGGTTGGCGGCCGACGGCTCCTGCGACCTGCCCGACTCGGCCGAGTTCACGTCCGACGAATGGTGTGATTCGCTTGCCGACGCGCTCGCCGAGGTGGCCGACACCGCCGACCGCGGCTGGATGCTCGACATGTCGCGCGAGCGCCCGGCGACTGATTTTCGCCTCACCCTCGACGTGATGGACGGGCTCTGGCATCGACTTCATGTGCGGCCGCGTCCGACCGCGACGGCCGATACACATCTCGCGGCGCGAGCCGACTCCTCGCTCTCGGAGCGGGTCACGACGGAAATGCTCGCGATGGCATCGGCAGGCCACGACTATGTGTTTGGTGTGGTGCGCTTCGCGCACGACCCGGAGCACCGCACGATCTTCGTGCAACGCGTCGCGGTCGCGGGCGAAGCATCGGGCCACGGCCTCGCCCGCGGCCTCTACGCGCAGATTCGATCACTGCTGCCGGGGTACCGCTTCAGGCCACGCGCACTGACGGCCGCGGGTCAGCGCTTCGTCGCGTCGCTTCCCCCGCAGTGGGCCGACATCGAGCCGGCCCTCCTCGAGCCGTTACTCACCAAGCGCTGCAACGGCTACCGGGTGTTGCGCGACGACGACAAGGTGCACACCGAACACTGGGGCGGGCGCTGCCGCGTGCACGGCGTCGCCCACGCGGTTCCCGATGCTCCCATGACGATCGGGGTGTGCCGGCGCCTGGCAGGCAGCGATCTCCCGGACCCGGGCCAGGCCTGAGCGGCGGCTCCCTACGACGCCCCGTTTCCGGACGGTGCAGCCGGCGGGGGCGGCCGAAAGCGCGACGGCGGCCGTCGTTTGGCCACTGGCGGAGCGGGCGGGGCCGAGGGGATCTCGACCTGCACCACCACGCGCGTGGTCGGTGGCGAGGACACCCGCCCGCCGTTCGGCGTGCGGTATCGCGACGGCATCGGCACGCCCGGCAGCCTTCGCACCGGTGGCACAGGGCGGCCCGGGTACGCGGGCGGCGCTTCCGGCTCGTCGCCGTCATGGTCCAACAGCCCGTGGATCTCGCCGCGCAAGGTCGCCTGGATGTCACGCAACTCGCGCATTCCCTTGCCGAGCTGGCGGGCCATCTGCGGCAGCTTGTCGGGGCCGAAGACCAACAAGGCCACGACGAGCACCACCAGAATGTGCCACGGTCCGAAGAGGTTCACGCGCGGTCTCGACCTTTCCCGAGCAGTCGAGCAACCAGTGAATCAGAATGCCGTGGTCGACGTCGTGGCGGGCGTCTCCGCCGGCGTCCGCGCCGATGGGCTGCTCCAGTGTGCCACCCGCAGCTGCAGCCCCGGCGCGTCAAGTCAGTCGAAGCGCCTCAGCACTGGCTTCCGGTGGCGGCAACCGTGGCGTTGCACTCGAGCCAGCGGATGATCTGGTACGTCACGCTGCCGAATCCGATGATGCGCTGAACACGCGAGTCGTAGGTCACGTTCATGTTGTTCTTCACCTGGATGTTGGCTGCGTACACGGCACCGTCGAAGGTGGCGTTGTTCTTGAACGCGGCGGGCCCGTTGGGCGCGTAGATGAGCGTCGCCGTGTTGTCAGACGGTTGGAAGTTGTTCTTCATCCCGATCGCGCAATCGCCGGGGTTGCCGCCGGTCGTCGCGCAGTTGGTCGGGTTCGTCTGGTACCACGACGCGAGTACGAGGGTCTTCGGGTTGGTGTTCGCCGCGCCGATGCCCTGGCTCGCGTCGATGGGCGCCTGCGTCGCGATGATCGTCGTGTCGCCCGCGATCGAGACGCCGGACAGCGTGATGGGGTCATTGGCTCCCCCGCCGGTGACGTAGAACACACCCTGAAGACTGCCGCCGTTCGCGGCGACGTACGAGTTGAACTGCGCGGGGTCGGAGAACTGCTGCACGGTGCCGGCCGGATAGTCGGCCGGGTTGAACTGGTATGTCGGCATCGTCATCGCGACCGGCGCTGCCGCGCAGGTGCCGGGGCGCTGCGTGCCGGCGATGCCGCCGCCGCTGATCGATCCCCAAGCGGTGACGTTGCCGTTGATGGTGCCGCCGTTCGAGACCGCGTAACTGCTCCCGAGCGCGGTCGCGTCGCTGCAGCCCGGAGTGGGGTCACCGGCGGTGACGTCGCCGCCGACGGTGCCCGACGAGATCGAGACCCCGCCGCTGCCGCCGCTCCAGATGCTGCCGTCGACGGCCGCGCCCTTCTGCACGGTGACCGATCCCCCGGCCGCGTTGATGCTGCCCGAGCCGCCCGCATTCGGATTGCCAGAGCACGACGGGTTCGTCGCCGCGAGAACCGAGTCGTTCTGGTAGACGGTGACGGATCCGTTGGCCCAGATGTCGCCACATACGACGTTGTTGTTCTTCGTCGTCACGTCGCTCAACGAGAACAGCGCGTACTGGAACGACAGCGGCGGCCCGATGAGGGCCCTGACCCTCCGCGTCGCGCCGAGCGGCGCGCTCCCCGAACCCACCTTGCCGACCGAGTCGACCAGGTACCCGGACTGCACACCGAAGCTGTTCGCGAACGGGAGCGTGGGCGTGAGGGCGCGGATCCAGTAGGTGTAGTTGCCTTCGGCGCTCGAACCAGTCACACCCGTGCCGTCCTGGGCGCTGATCGTGCCCGTGTTGGCCTGGAGCTCCGCGATCGCGGCGTGCACGCCCGATTCGGCCACGTGCACGGCCTGGCCCCAAGCACGGTTGCGCGCCGACACGACGGTGTTGTGGTTCGCATTCTGGAACATCACCACGGAGAACGCGACGACGACCATGACCACGAGCATCGTCGTAACCATCGCCATCCCGCTCTCGGAGGCGGTGTGCCGTCTGAAACGTTCGAGGTTCATGCTGCGGTCCGGTTCCGGAGGTTGACCTGCGAGTCGAGCTGCAGGATCGTGTTGGGTGAACGCACCGGGTGGATCTGCATCGTGATCTGCACCCATTGCGTTGTGGGGCCGCCGGTCGCGCCGCAGACCACGGATTGGTCGGTGTAACAGAACAGCGCCGGGCTCGGGTTGGGCACGAGATGGAGCTGCACGACCTTCGCGGCCGCGCTTCCCACCTGCTCGAGAAGCTTCGTGCCCGTCGGATCGACGGTGTAGGTCACGTGCGCGGGAGTGCCACCGACGTAGGTGTCGAACTCGAGCCGGGTGCCGTTGGACGTCGCGGTGACAGCCGACCCCTGCCGGAGCAGCTTGGTCATGTCGTTCAAGGTCGTGCGCATCGCGTCGAGGTTCGCGGTGCGGTCGTCCTGGTACGCCTCGGCGTTCATCACCGAGTACAACGCCCCGAGCACGGTCGCCAGCACGATGCCGAGGAGCGCGACCGTGATCATCAACTCGATCACGCTGAAGCCGTCGCCCTCGCGAACCCGGCGACGGATACGAGCCCGGACGGGTGTGGCGGTCAGCTGCATTGGTTCTTCGAGAACGTGAGAGGCGGCGATGGCACCTGGGCCGACTGGTTGCCGGCCGCGTCGTAGCCGACGACGTAGTAGCTCACCGACGACAACGTCTTCGGGCCGCTCTCAGCGAGCTGCAGGCTCGCCGTCGGGCTGTTCGACACCTGGGCCCAGGTCTTGCCACCGTCGGTGCTCGTGAACATCCGGTAGCCGACGAAGTGCAGATCACTCGATGGGCCCCAGCTGATGGTGACGTTGCGGGTCGAGCCCGAGCACGAGGCGCTGTAGGAGACACTCGACGGAGCCGTCGGCGCGGTCGTGTCGAGCACGAGGCTCTGTTGACCGAGGCTCACGACGTTCGCGTTCGGATCCTCCGCCTGCGCGTACACGGTCTTGGTGCCGTCGCCTGCGCTGAGGGTCCACGCCATCGTCGGGTTGTTCGCGTCGTAGAGCGTCCACGCGCCCCAGGTCGACCCGTCGTTGGAGAAACGCACCGAGATCGGCTGACAGGTGTCGGTCAACGACGGCAGCTGCACGGTGACGGTCGGGGTCGCGGTGTACCCCTGCTGGGCGCCGCCGATCACCGGGATCGAGAACGAGCCGCTCGCGCTGGGCGCGCTCTCCTTGTTGCCGCAGCCGGCCGTGGTGG
>JAMXLJ010000034.1 GCA_024281095.1 Acidimicrobiia bacterium
AGGGCTCGAGGAGGCCGCGCAGCACGGGATGGCCGTGGCGTTCCACGCGGCCGCCGACCCGGGCCGGCCCGCGCTGGTCTGCCGGCACGGCGACCGCACCTACGGTGAGCTGAACGCGCGCGTGAACCAGCTCGTCGGTGCGCTGCGCCGGCGCGGCGTGCGCGCCGGTGATCCCGTTGCACTGCTGTGCGCGAACCGGGCCGAATTCGTGGAGACCTATCTCGCCACGCAGCGGGCCGGCTTGAGGTTGACACCCGTGAACTGGCACCTCACCGGGGCGGAAGCGGGCTATATCGTCGCCGATTGCGACGCCGTGGCGCTGGTCGCCGACGCGCGCTTTGCCGAGGTCGCGAGCGCCGCCGCGGGCGCCCCGGCGCTCCGGTCACGGTTGGCGATCGGCGGTGCCGTCGACGGGTTCGAGCACTACGAAGACGCGCTCGCGGCGGAGTCGCCCGCGGACGTCGCCGACCCGTCACTCGGCACGACAATGCTCTACACGTCGGGCACGACCGGACGCCCGAAAGGCGTGCTGCGGCGCGACGGCATGCGGATGAAGCTGACGGCCGGCATCGTGATGCATCGCTACGAGGCGGGCGACGTGCATCTGTGCACCGGTCCGCTGTACCACGCCGCTCCCCTGCTGTTCTCGCTCAGTATTCCGCTCGTCGCCGGGGTCACCGTCGTACTCATGGACGGCTGGGACGCGCGGGAAGCGTTGGACCTCATCGCCCGACACCGTGTCACCCACACGCACATGGTGCCGACGATGTTCCACCGTCTGCTCGCGCTTCCCGCCGAGGTTCGCGAGCGCGCGGACGTGTCGTCGTTGCGATCGGTGTGGCACGGCGCGGCGCCGTGCCCGGTCGCCGTCAAGCGGGGCATCATCGAATGGTTCGGCCCGATCGTCGACGAGTACTACTCGGCGACCGAGGGCCTCGGCACCTTCGTCGACTCGAAGACGTGGCTGGCGCACCCCGGCACGGTGGGCAAGCCGTTCCCGCCGGACCAGGTCGTCATCGGAGACGAGGACGGCGCCCCGCTGCCGGCGGGCGAGGTCGGCCTCGTGTGGTTGAAGGCGTCGACCGTCGGCCGCTTCGAGTACCACGGCGACGCGGACAAGACGCAGCGGTCGTACCGCGGTGAGTACTTCACCGTCGGCGACCTCGGGCGCTTCGACGAGGACGGGTTCCTGTACCTCACCGACCGCGACGCCGACGTGATCATCTCGGGCGGTGTGAACATCTATCCGGCCGAGATCGACGCGATCCTGCTCGACCACCCCGCCGTTGCCGACGTCGCGACCGTCGGCGTGCCGAGCGACGAATGGGGCGAGGACGTGAAGGCGGTCGTCGAGCTCCACGATGCGGCCGCGGCCGGCCCCGCGCTGGAGGCACAGCTGATCGCCTTCTGTCGGGACCGGTTGTCGCACTACAAGTGCCCGCGCACGATCGACTTCGTCGCCGAGCTGCCACGAAGTGACACCGGCAAGGTCTACCGCCGTCGATTGCGGGACCGGTACCGAGAGCAGGCGGGTGGGTAGCGTCGGGTCATGCGCTTTCGCCCGCTCGGTCGTTCCGGTCTCGTCGTGTCGGTCGTCGGTCTCGGCGGCAACAACTTCGGCTCGCGCGTCGGCCTCGACGAGACGCGAGCCGTCGTGGACGCCGCGCTCGACGCCGGCATCACATTGATCGACACCGCCGACATCTACGGGAACCGCGGTGGCAGCGAGGCGCTGCTCGGCGAGGTGCTGAAGGGCCGCCGCGAACAGGTGGTGCTCGCGACGAAGTTCGGCATGGACATGGGTGACGCCAACGGTCCCGATTGGGGAGCTCGAGGATCGCGCCGTTACATCCGACGCGCCGTGGAGGCGTCGCTCGACCGGCTGCAGACCGACTGGATCGACTTGTACCAGTACCACGTTCCCGACGGCATCACGCCGATGGAGGAGACGCTCGCCGCACTCGACGAGCTCGTGCGCGAGGGCATCGTGCGCTACGTCGGGTCGTCGAACTTCGCCGGATGGCAGGTGGCCGACACGGAAGCGATCGCGCGACGCGAGGGGCTCAACCGGTACATCAGCGCACAGAACCACTACAGCCTGTTCGACCGGTCGGTAGAGCGCGAGGTGATTCCCGCGTGCCTGCACTACGACGTGGGCGTACTGCCCTACTTCCCGCTCGCGAGCGGGATCCTCACGGGCAAGTACCGCAGGGGCGAAGCACCGAAGGCAGGTACGCGCCTCGCGACACGCGGTCAGACGGTGAGCGACCGGCAGTTCGACGTGCTCGACAAGCTCGAGGAGTTCGCACGCGAGCGCGGCGTCACGCTCTTGCACGTCGCGATCGGTGGGCTCGCCGCGATGCCGGCCGTCGCATCGGTCATTGCAGGGGCGACGAAGCCGGAGCAGGTTCGTTCGAACGTCGAGGCCGGTGAGTGGGAGCCCACGCCAGAGGACCTCGCGGCGCTGAACGCGATCGTCGCGCCCGGTCGTCGTGTGAGCTGACTGGGGGTGACGGCGCGGCGGGCTGGGCGCCCGGCGGGCTCAGCGGCGCGGCGGCAGGGCCTTTCGCAGCGGGCGTCCCGGGCATAGCCTCCGCGCATGAGCGATCTCCTTGACCTGCAGCAGCGTGCGGTCGACGAGTTCGGACGGCGGGTGGCCGCGATCACTGACCAACAGTGGAACCGGCCTACGCCGTGCACCGACTGGGACGTACGAGCGTTGGTGAACCATGTCGTCTACGAGAACCTGTGGGCGCCGCACCTGGCCCGGGGCGAGACGGTCCAGCAGGTGGGCGACCGATACGAGGGCGATCAGCTCGGCGCCGACCCCAAGGTCGCGTGGCGGGGCGCGAGCGAGGACGCGCTCGCGGCATTTCGCGAACCCGGTGCACTCGACCGCACCGTGCACCTTTCGTACGGCGACGAGTCCGCGCCCGGGTATCTCGCACAACTCGTCACCGACCACTTGATCCACGCGTGGGATCTCGCGCGCGGGATCGACGGCGACGACACGCTCGATGCCGACCTCGTAGGTTGGGCGTGGGACGAGATCCGGCCGCACGAGCAGATGCTGCGCCAGAGTGGGTTGTTCGCGGAGCCGGTCGCGGTACCCGAAGGTGCGGATCTCCAGACGAAGCTGCTCGCATTCGTGGGCCGCCGGCGGTCTGGCTGACGAGGAGACAGCATGCGCTTCAACCACATGGAGCTGACCTTTGCGCACGGCACGCTCGACGACGTCATGCGTGCCGAGGTCGACCGGTTCTACGGTCAGATCTTCGGTTGGACCGGCCTCGACGTCGACGTCGTGGGCCAGAAGGCGCACTACCTACGCGTCGACGATGATCAGTTCATCCTGCTCGCCGAGAGCAAAAAGCCGATGTCGTCGCCCGGCTATGACCATCTCGGTCTTCTGCAGGAGACCCGCGCGGAGGTCGACCGGCTGCTCGCCGCATGCAAGGAGTACCGCGCTCGCGACGACCGCGTGCAGATCAAGGAATACGAAGATCTCGTGATGGGCGATCTGACGGTCCACGCCTTCTACGTGAAGTACCTCCTGCCCATCTACTTCGACGTGCAGGTCCTGGAACGGACGAAGTAACCACCTGGAGAAGCGTGCATTTCGGTGCAGTGCCTCACGGCATGAACCCGGTGAGGTCGCCGATTCCGCAGGTCTCGTCTGATGTATCGCGTCTCCTCGTAGGTGCCGGCCCTGAGCCGGCGTCCATCCGACTGATTCGGTCGGAAACCCGCACCATCTGGCGCACGTCCATTCTCCCGACGAGAGGAGACGCTGGTGCGGTCTCGGCACGGGCTCGCGGTGGTGCTGTCGGTTGCGTTGGTGCTCGGCGGGTGCAAGGCGAAGCACTCCACGACGCGCACGCAACCCACGCTCAAGAGCTTCAGCGGGTGGGGACTCACATTCGACTATCCGGGCTCCTGGCACGCCATGACGTTCCGATACCCCGGCAAGGCCGGTGATGCCATGCCGTTCGTGTGGTTGAGCAACCAAGAGCTGCGTCAACCGTGCCATCGAACGTCGGACGGTTACGGCTGCGACGCGGTCGCGGTCCGGAAACTCGAACGCGGCGGCGTGGTCGTCGGTTGGCGGGGTGTCTTGGTGCCGACCAGTGTTAGCCCGGCGTTCCGCGACGGTGTGACGTTCGGCCGTGATGCCCTGCCGGGAACCGAAACCATTACGCGACCGGCGTGGTGCCGCACGGTCGCGGGTGACGCGACCGCTGAAGCGGCCTTCTACTCGTCTGTGTTGCGAACGAGCTTCTTGGTCAACGCCTGCCTCCGCGGTCCGGACCTCGCGAGGAGTGAGGCGCAGGTTCACGCGATGCTCGCGTCCGTCAGGCTGACCAGTCCCCCAGCGACCTTGCGGTGAGAGCGGCAGACGCCCGGTCGAGGTAGTGAGCGAAGCTCAGCCCGTAGCTTCCTAGACTGACTGAGTGACGAGACGACCGCGCACTCAGAGCCGCGCCGCCATTTACGCGATGGCACACCCGTGGCGAGTTGCGTTCATGAGCGGTGCCGTCATGGTCGCGTGGGTCGGTGCGACGAGCCAGACGCTTTGGCTGGCTGCGCTTCTCGGCTTCTCGGTCGTGGTGA
>JAMXLJ010000035.1 GCA_024281095.1 Acidimicrobiia bacterium
GACTAACGGTAGTGTCACCTTCGAAGGACGGCGCCAGCAGGAGGGCCTGATGCGCGACCACGACGGGCAGCCCTGATCGATGGCGCCGCCCCGATCGATCCCGGAGCGCGACCCGGCTCGGCATCGACCCGACGGTCGTGGCGAGGGCGCCGGCGCCTCCGTCGTGCGCCGGGCTCCGTTCTCGGACAATCCGGAAGTGGGCATCCGCGGCCAGCGCACGCGGCAGCGGATACTCGACGCCGCGCTCCGGGTCTTCGGCGACGAGGGGTACCACAGCGGAAGCATCGATCGGATCGCCAAGGTCGCTGGGTGCTCGCGGGTCTCGTTCTACCAGTACTTCGCCAGCAAGGAGGACGTGTTCCGGGAGCTCGCCGAACAGCTCGCGCGCCAGGTGACCGCGTCGACCGAGGCGTTGAGCCCGGTCACCGCGGACGGCGACGGCTGGGCGACCGTGCGGGCGTGGATGGATCGCTACGCGGAGATCTACGAACGCTACGAGCCGGTGTTCCACGCATACGAGACCGACGAGGTGCTCGCGAAGATCGCGTGGCGCACGGGTGCGGACGTGGTCGGGAAGATCCACGCGCGCGTCGTGACGACGTCGGTCCCACCCCGTCAGCTCGACCCGGTGCTCGGGTTGTTCCTGGAGTGTCTGAACCACACGCTCGGGGTCGTGGCCGTCCTGCGATCCGTCGCACCTGAGGCCTACCCGAGCGGGCGCGTCGAGACCGCCGTCACCGACGTGTTCCATCGCACGCTGTTCGGTGTTCGGTCGGACGTCAACGTGCACGAGGCGGCGCATACGCCCGCCCCCCCGGTGCCGTTCGGCGAGCCCATGCGGTCGATGCTCGAGCAGGGCGACGGGGCGCTCGAATCGAATGCCTCGGCCAACCATGCCCTCGCCGCGCTGCTGGCGTCGGGCCGGGACGTGCTGGTCAGCCGCGGTTACCACAACACCCGCGTCGACGACCTCGTCGAGGCCGCGGGCGTGTCCCACGGCGTCTTCTACCGCTATTTCACGAACAAGAGCGACCTCGCACGCATCCTCACGACTCGTGCCGTGCGGGAAGTCGGAACGACGCTGCTCGAGATCCCGGACCTCATCGGAACCGACGCGCCGGCGGGCCGGACGCTGCTGCGGCGATGGCTGCGCCGCTACAACACGGCCCACGCCAACGAGGCGGCGTTGCTGCGCGTATGGCTCGACGGGGCGCTCCAAGATCCGTCGTTGCAGGGCGAGTCCGCTCCACCGCTGGACTGGGGCCGACGCCGAATGGCGCGTTACTTGGGCCGCCGCGGGTTCGGCGACGTCGACATGGACGCGGTGGTCATGGTTGCCCTCCTCGGAGTGTTCGGCGCGCGGCAACGGCCGCCGGCCGAGGTGGAGGCGGCCGCGCTCCTCATCGAGCGGGGCCTCCTCGGCCGCGAGCCGCATCGCGAAGTAGTCCCTCGCAAACGCGCGAGCGACGGACGATGAAGCACCCGGGTGCGCCGGCGACGTGATGCCACCGCGCGACGCCGACTTCCGCGACGAGCTGCAGTCGTGGCTGGCGGAACATCCGCCGCCCGACATCGAGCTCGCGACGACGCGCGAAGAAGCGCAGCGGCTGCGCGAATGGCAGCGAACGTTGCACGGCGGACGCTGGATCGGGATCCACTGGCCGGTCCAGTACGGCGGCCGCGGCGCCTCGCCGGCCCAGGTCGCGATCTACAACGCGGAGCTCGCCCGCGCCGGCGCGCCGCCGGTTCTCGGGCGGGCCGGCGTCACGCTCGTCGGCCCGACGTTGATGACCCACGGCACCGAGGAGCAACGCCTCCGGTGGATGCGGAGGATCCTCGCGGGCGACGACGTGTGGTGCCAGCTCTTCAGCGAGCCCGGGGCGGGCAGCGACCTCGCCGCGTTGTCGACCCGGGCCGACAAGCGTGGGGGCGTGTACCGCGTGAACGGTCAGAAGGTGTGGTCGTCGTACGCGACCTTCGCCGACCTGGGCATCGCGCTCGTGCGGACGAATCCCGACGCGCCACCGCACAAGGGGATCTCCATGCTGGCGATACCGATGGACGCCGAGGGCGTGGACGTGCGCCCACTGCGCCAGATCACCGGTGAACGCGAGTTCAACGAGGTGTTCCTCGACGACGTCGAGGTGCCGGTCGACAACCTCATCGGCCCGGAGAACGACGGTTGGCGCGTCGCAAACACGACGCTCGCGAACGAACGCGGCGCGGCGTTCATCTGGAGAGAGCAGGTCCAACTGGAGGCCGCCATCGAGCACCTCTGGAACACGTGCGCGGGAGATGGGCGCCTCGACGACCCGCTGGTTCGCGAGGGGCTCGCGCGCTCGCGGATCGCCGTCGAGATCTTCCGGCTCCACAACGCACGCACGCTGAGCCGCCTGTCGCGCGGTCACGACATCGGGCCCGAGTCGAGCCTCGTGAAATTGTTCTGGGCCGGCATGAGCCAGCGTCTCTTCGAAACCGCCACAGCCGTGTCGGGGCCGCGGGCAACGCTCGCCGCGGAAGACGAGAACACCGGCGACGGCAAATGGACGCGCGGACTGCTGTCGACACGCGCGAACTCGATCATGGGTGGTACCAGCGAGATCCAGCGCACCATCCTTGCCGAGCGCGTGCTCGGCCTTCCCCGGGAGCCGAGATGATGCAGTCGACGGACGTCATCGATCCGAACGCGCTCGTCGACCCGGACCGCTACGCACGCGAGGGGTATCCGCACGAGGCGTGGACGCGCCTGCGCGCCGAAGCGCCCGTCGCGCGGCTCCATGCACACGGCTACGAACCGTTCTGGGGCATCACCAAGCACGCCGACGTCGTGGAGGTCTCGAAGCAACCGCTGCGCTTCTCGAACGCACAGGGGATCACGCTCGTGCGCACCAGTGCGCCGGTGATCGACCCGCCGGAGATGGTGGTCATGCTCGATCCGCCTCGGCACGGGCCCTTGCGCAGGGTGGTGATGCCCTGCTTCACGCCTCGTGCCGTCCGCGCGCAACGGGCGCACATCGAGCGGATCGCAATCGAGCTCCTCGACGCGGCGACGACCGGTGTCGGCGGCGAGCTCGACTTCGTGCAGATGATCGCGGCCCCGTTCCCGCTCGCGGTCATCGCATGGAGTCTCGGCGTTCCGCGCGACGACTGGGACCTGTTGTACCGCTGGACGAACGAGGTCATCGGGAAGGACGATCCGGAGTACCGCCTTCCCGGGGAACGGCCGGGGCAGACGTTCATGCGTGCGCGCGGCGAGTTGCACACATACTTCGAACAGATGATCGAAGACCGCATGAAGAACCCGCAGGACGATCTGGTGAGCGAACTGGTCGGCGGCGAGATCGACGGCGCACCGCTCACTTACGAGCAGCTGGTGGCGTACTGCGAGCTCCTCGTCGAGGCGGGGAACGAGACGACACGCAACGCGATCAGCGGTGGCCTGCTCGCCTTCTGCGAGCACCCGGGCGAGTGGGCGAAGCTACGCGACCGTCCGGAGCTGCTTCCGGACGCGGTCGAGGAGATCCTGCGCTGGGTCAGCCCCATCAGCCACTTCACGCGCGTCGCAACCGAGGACTACCGGCTCCGCGGCACCGACATCCGCGCCGGCGAACGGCTGGCGCTGTATTACGCGTCGGCGAACCGTGACGAAGAGGTGTTCGACGATCCGTTCCGGTTCCGGGTCGACCGTCACCCCAACCACCATCTCGCCTTCGGCGTCGGAGAGCACTTCTGCATGGGCGCGCACGTCGCGCGGGTCGAGATCGAGACGATGTTCCGTCATCTCCTCGCTCGCGTCGAGTCGTTCGAGGTCGCGGGCCCGGTGGAACGTCTCAGCTCCATCACGAACGGAAGCATCAAGCATCTTCCCGTCCGCTGGCGCACGGCGTAGGCACAGTGGGACCACGGGTTCACGAGACGGAAACGGGGGCGTGAATGGGCGCGTTGGACGGCAAGGTCGCAGTCATCACCGGGGCAGGGTCGGGGATGGCGAAGGCTTCGGTGAAGGTCTTCGTCCGTGAGGGGGCGCGCGTCGTCGCAGCCGACCTGAGCGGGGCGGAGAAGGACACCGCGGCAGAGGTCGGATCGAGCGTCGTGCCGGTCCACTGCGACGTGACGAGCGAAGCGGACGTCGAGGCGGCCGTGCGGGCAGCCGTCGAGGAGTTCGGCCGGCTCGACGCCGTGCTCAACGTCGCCGGCATCGCCGAGGGTGTGATGCTCACCGACGTGACGATGGAGCACTACGACCGGACGATGGACGTCGACCTGCGCGGCGTCCTCCTCGGGATGAAGCACGGCATCCGCGCCATGCTCCAGGCCGGAAGCGGCGGTGCGATCGTGAACTGGTCGTCGATCGGCGGCCTGAACTCGTCCGTCGCCACCAGCGTGTACGGAGCGGCCAAGGCCGGCGTGATCTCACTCACGAAGACCGCGGCGCTCGAATACGCGCGCAAGAACATACGCGTGAACTGCGTCTGCCCCGGCTATATCAAGACCGAGATCATGGGTGCGGGGCTCGAGCAGCTTCCCGGCGCTGCGGAGGGCACACCGCTGAAGCGACTCGGCCTCCCGCACGAGGTCGCGGAAGTTGCCGCGTTCCTCGCCTCTGACCGTGCGTCATTCGTCACCGGCGCGATCATCCCCGTCGACGGCGGGCGTAGCGCAGCGATCGCGTGACTGCCGCCCGCTACGTCGGCACACGCGTCGCACGCGTCGAGGACGCGCGGCTTCTGACCGGTCACGGCAGTTTCGTCGACGACATCGTGCTTCCCGGCATGCTCTACGCGTGCTTCGTACGGAGCCCGTTCGCCCGGGCCGACGTGCGGTCGATCGACGTGTCGGCCGCGCTCGTGGCGCCCGGGGTGCGCTTCGTGTTCACCGCGGCCGACCTCAATCCGGGCGTCAAGGAGCAATGGCACACGTCGGTCGGGCCCCAGAGCCCCGAGACGCCGCGCCCGCCACTTGCCGACGGCCACGTGCGATTCGTCGGCGACCCCGTGGCCCTCGTCGTCGCCGAGAGCCGCGCCCTGGCGGTCGACGCCGCCGAACTCGTCGACGTCGACTACGAACCCCTCCCCGCGGTCGTCGACTACACCACCGCCGAATACGCCGACGTACTCGTACACGAGAGCCACGGCTCGAACGTCGTCGGCGAGCTCGCCGGGCAGCCGGTCTCCGCAATGGAAGACGTGTTCGGCTCGGCGGCCCATGTGGTGAGCGAGACGATCCATCAGCACGCGTACGTACCGGCGCCGATGGAGGGGCGCGGCATGATCGTGGACCACGCCGGCCCGGCGGGCGAGCTCACGATTTACGCCGCGACGCAATCGCCGCACGAGGTGCGGATGTTCTGCGCGCGCCTGCTCGGCATCCCCGACCACCGCATCCGGGTCGTGATGCGCGACACCGGCGGCGGGTTCGGTCAGAAGGTGGTGGTGCAGCGGGACGAGATGTGCCTGATGCTCGCGGCGCCGAAGGTCGGTGCACCGCTGAAATGGGTGGAGGACCGCCGGGAGAACCTGCTGTGCGCGGGCAAGTCGCGCCAGGAGCACGGCGACGTGCGGATGGCCTTCGCAGCCGACGGCGCGATCGAAGCCGCGTACATCGACTTCGTCCAGGACTGCGGCGCGTACCCGAGCCCATGGCCGGTGTTCACCGCGGCCGCGGTCGGCATGATCTTCCCGGGGCCGTATCGCGTGCCACGCGGCGGCTTCACCGCGAAGGCGATCTACACGAACACCGTCGGCCGGGCCGCATACCGGGGGCCGTGGCAGTTCGAGTCGTTGGCCCGCGAAGTGATGCTCGACATCGCCGCGCGCCGGATCGGCATCGACCCGATGGAGCTGCGGCGACGCAACCTGCTGCGGCGCGACGACCTGCCGTACCGGAACCCCAACGGCATGTCGTACGACAGCATCTCGCCGCTCGAGACGTTCGAGCAGGCGCTCGCGATCCTCGACTACGACAAGTTCCGGGTCGAGCAGGCGCAGGCGCGTCAGTTGGGGCGCCACCTCGGCGTCGGCGTCGCGAACTACGTCGAGCCGTCGACGCCCGGCTACGGGGTCTACGGCACCGAGGCCGCGACCATCCGCATCGAGCCGTCCGGAAAGGTCAACGTCTACGTCGCGGGTGGATCGACGGGCAACAGCCTCGAGACGACGGTCGTGCAGCTCACCGCCGACGCACTGGGTGCCCGCCTCGACGACGTACACACGATCCAGGGCGACACGGCCGTGACAGGCTTCGGCGCGGGCACGGGAGGCAGCCGGAGCGCGTCGATGACGGCCGGCGCGGTGCGGGAGACCGCAACAATCCTGCGCGAGCGCGTTCGCGCGATCGCCGCGCACCGGCTGGAAGCGGCCATCGACGACATCGAGCTGGACGACAGTCGCGCGCACGTGCGTGGCACACCCTCCGTGGGCATCTCACTCGCGGACATCGCGGCCCTCGCCTACTTCCAGCCCAAGGCGCTGCCGACCGGCGTTCCGGCCGGCCTCGAGGCGAGCGCCCGGTACAGCGCGGAGGCGCCGTCCATCTGGGTCAACGCCACGCACGTCTGCACGTGCGAAGTCGACATCGAGACGGGACGGGTCACGCTCCTGCGCTACATCGTGAGTGAGGACTGCGGCCCGATGATCAACCCGAACGTCGTCGAGGGCCAGATCGCCGGCGGTGTCGTGCAGGGCATCGGCGGCGTGCTGTTCGAGCATCTGGCGTACGACGACGACGGCAACCCTCTGGCGACGACATTCGCGGACTATCTCGTCCCGAGCGCGGCGGAGGTGCCCCCGATCGAGTACGGACACGTCGAGACGCCGAGCCCCGGGCCGGGGGGCTACAAGGGAGTCGGCGAGGGCGGCGCGATCGGCGCGCCGCCGGCCGTCGTCAACGCGGTCGCCGACGCCCTCTCGCCGTTCGGCGTGACGTTGACGCGGCTTCCGCTGAGCCCTGATCGCATCATGTCGCTGCTCCAATCGCGAGAGGAACCGAAGTGACGACAACCGACACGACCGACGTCTACTTCGACCCGTACGACGCCGAAATCGACGCCGATCCGTACCCCGTGTACAAGCGCCTGCGCGACGAAGCGCCGCTCTACTACAACGAGCCGTACGACTTCTTCGCGGTCAGTCGCTTCGAGGACGTGGAACGTGGCTTGCGTGACGCGCGCACGTACATCTCGGGCCGGGGCGGGATCCTCGAGATCATCAAGGCGAACATCGAGCTGCCACCCGGCACCCTCATCTTCGAGGACCCGCCCGTGCACACCGTGCACAGAAGCCTGTTGTCACGCGTCTTCACTCCCCGGCGCGTGGCCGCGCTCGAGCCGAAGATCCGCGAGTTCTGCGCGCGGAGTCTCGACCCGCTCGTGGGCGCGGGCGGCTTCGACTTCATCGCCGACCTCGGCGCGCAGATGCCCATGCGCGTGATCGGGATGCTGTTCGGCATCCCCGAGGAGGACCAGGAGGCGATCCGCAAAGGAGCCGACGCGAAGCTCCGCACGAACGCCGGCGAACCGATGCAGGTGTCGGAGAACACGACCTTCGGCAGCGAGATGTTCGCCGAGTACATCGACTGGCGCGTCGAGCACCCGTCCGACGATCTCATGACCGAGCTGCTGCACACGGAGTTCGAGGACGAGACCGGCACGACGCGCCGCCTCACCCGCGACGAGGCCCTGCTCTACACGACCGTCGTCGCCGGCGCCGGCAACGAGACGACGACCCGACTCATCGGTTGGGCGGGCAAGGTGCTGGCCGAGCACCCCGATCAGCGGCGGGACCTCGTCGCCGACCGCTCGCTGATCCCGAACGCGATCGAGGAGCTGCTCCGTTACGAGCCGCCGGGACCGCATATCGGCCGTTACGTGCCGAACGACGTCGACCTGTACGGCCGGACGGTCCCCGCGGGCAGCGCAATGCTCTTCGTCGTCGGAGCGGCGAACCGCGACGAGCGCCGCTATCCCGACCCGGATCGGTTCGACGTCCACCGCGACATCGGCCAGCACCTCACGTTCGGGTATGGCGTCCACTACTGCCTCGGCGCCGCACTGGCGCGTCTCGAAGGCCGCGTGGCGCTCGACGAGGTGCTGAACCGTTTCCCCGAATGGGACGTCGACATGACGCGTGCGAAGCTCGCTCCGACGTCGACCGTGCGCGGCTGGGAGACGCTTCCCGCCGTCGTCCCGTGAGCGGCTACGCGTTGGACGGTTCCTCGAAGTCGACGCGCAGCCGGGTGAGGGTCGACGACTTGATGCGCCATTCGCCGTCGACCTTCTCGTAGGTCTCGTGGTAGTGACCGAAGCCCTCCATCTGCGCGCCGTTGGGCCACCGGAGGCGATCCTCCATGGCCCAGATGCCGGTGGCCGTCGTCGGGGACGTCACCTCGATCTCGGGCATGTGACCGTGGTGCACGGTGACGACGTCGCCGATGACGCCGCGCAGGAAGACCATGAACTCGTCGGCGCCGTGGACGACGCCGCCACCGGACGACGTCGTGTCCATGGTGACGTCGTCTGCGAAGACCCGGCGCATGCCGTCCCAGTCCTTGGTGTCCATCGTCCGGAAGTAGCGGGCCTTCAACTGCTTGATCGCTTCGATATCGTCCACGGCCTCACGATAGGAGGATGCCGATGAGCGTGCTGTTCGGGCTCCGCTTCGACTTCCGCAACCCCGACATCGCGGGCACCGCGATGGCCGACCGCTACGCGGCCGCACTCGACATGGCCGAGTGGGCGGACGAGCGGGGTTGCGTCAGCATCGCGGTGTCGGAGCATCACGGATCGGCCGACGGGTACCTGCCGAGCCCGTTGCCGATGGTCGCGGCGATGGCGGCGCGCACGACGAACGTCCGCCTGATGGTTGCGGCGCTCATCGCACCCTTCTACGACCCAATCCGTCTCGCCGAGGACCTCGTCGTGCTGGACAACCTCAGCAAGGGCCGCGTCGACCTCGTCGTCGCCGGCGGCTACGTGCACGAGGAGTTCGAGATGTACGGCGTGCCGATGCGCGAGCGCGCCGCGCGCGTGGGCGAGGTCGTGGCCACGTTGAAGGCCGCATTGAGCGGTGAACCATTCGAGTACCGGGGACGCACGATCCGCGTGACGCCCGAGCCGTTCCGACCCGGCGGCCCGGCGATCCTGCTCGGTGGCAGCAGCGAACCGGCGGCCCGTCGCGCCGCGCGCATCGCCGACGGCTTCATCCCCTCGGTGCCGGAAGTGTGGGACTTCTATCGCGACGAGGTGCAGCGGCTGGGCCGGCCCGATCCCGGCCCTTCCCCGATCGGGTCCAACCGCACGGTCGCGCTCGCGGAGGATGCCGAATCGGGGTGGCAGCGGATGGCACCCTTCTTCCTGCACGAGACGAACGCGTACGGCGCATGGCAGGCACAGGACGACATCGCGTCGCCGTACCGCACGGTCGAGACGGCGGACGACCTCCGAAAGTCGGGCCAGTACGCGGTGCTCACACCCGACGAGCTCGTGGACGAGCTGCGCGCCGCACCATTTCCATTCGCGATGTTCCATCCCATGTGCGGCGGGATGCCGGTGGATCTCGCGTGGTCGAGCCTGCGCCTCTTCGAGCAGCGCGTCGTGCCCGCGTTCGCGTAACCGAAGTCGCCCCTCCACTCCTCAGGCGGGGGGGGGCGGTCAGGTTCGGCCGCTGAAGTCCACCTGGCCGGTCGCGAGTGCCGCGCTGAAGCCGCCGTCGATGTCGAGGTTGATGCCGTTGACGTACCCGGCCGCCGGTGATCCGAAGAACGCGAGCACCATTGCAACCTCGCGTGGCGCGACGGCGCGACCGTTCATCTCGCGAATGTTCCAGTCGATGATCTTGTCGCTCGTGGTCCGGCGGAAGTCGGGCAGCAGCGGCGTGTCGATCGGCCCCGGGCACACGGTGTTCGTACGCACGCCGCGCCGCATCGTGGGGCGTGACGAGCGCAGCGTGTACACCTCCACCACCTCCTTGGAGAAGTTGTAGGGCCCTTGTTCGAGCGATTCGTGGTTGTCGTCGAACCACTGCAACGACGCGCCCCATCCCTCGCCGAGGCCGATGTCGAGCAGCGCGTTGATCTGCTTCACACGTTTGCGCCAGAGGTTCCCGGCAAGTGACGCGGTGTTGACGATCGCGGCACCTTCGGGCATCCGGTCGAGGAGCCCCTCCGACAGCGTGCGCAGCGCGAGGTAGTTGACCGCCAGAACCGTGTGCGGCGGTTGCGTGTCGGCCACGCCCGCATTGTTGAAGAGCGCGTGCACGGGGCCGTCGGTCCGGGCGACGGCGTCGCGTACGGCGGCCTCGTCGGACAGATCGGCTTGCAGGAACTCGTCGTGCTTCCCGCCCGGTTCCTCGCGGTCGATCACGGTGACGTGAGCCGCGTCGAGCTCGCTCAGGACCTCGAGGAGCGCGGCGCCGACGCCTCGTGCCCCGCCGGTGACGACGACACGGCGGTCGTGGTAGCTGAACGGATTGTTCATCGTTCCTCCCGCTTCGCGGTCCTCTCCGATATCCGGCCGAGCAGCCTCGTCATCACGACGTACTGCGAGTTGCCGTAGGGCCACTGGGTGACCACTTTGCCCGTCTGGGACTTGAAGTAGTTGTTGCTCATCGTCCACGAGGTGCCCTGCATCCTGGACTGGAGCCACCGGTACCACGCCGCTTCGAAGCGCGGTCTGACGTCGATGGCCGTGACTCCTTCACGCCCCATGCGCTTCACCGCGCGCACGGCGTACTGAGCCTGGGATTCGAGCATCGACACGATGTCGCCGCCGTTGGTGCCCGGGCCGTAGAGCATGAAGAAGTTGGGAAAGCCCGGGACCGTGATACCGAGATAGGCCCGGGGCTCACCAGCCCAGTGCTCCTGCAGCGTGCGGCCGCCGCGGCCCACGATGTGCAGGCGGGCGAGATAGTTCGCGGGCTGGAAGCCGGTCGCCATCACGATCACGTCGACCGCGCGCTCGACCCCCTCGGCATCGATGATGCCGGTGCGGGTGACCGACGCGACCGCGCGCGGCACGAGCTCGACGTTCGGCTTCTGGAGTGCGGAATAGAAGGTGCTCGCGAGGACCGGCCGCTTCCCCGGGTACGGGTACTTCGGGGTGACGGCCTCGCGCAGGTCGGGCCGGTCCGCGAACTTCCGCGCGATGTAGTCGCGGCACAGTTGCTCACGCGCCCGGTTCGCCTTCGTGCCCGGGCGCCAGATGCGTCCGCTCCACAAGTTCTTCTCCAGCAACCACCGCAGTCGCCAGCGCTCTCGGAGTCGACGCCAACGGCTCGAGAATTGGGCCAGCTGCTCGTCGGTGAAGTCCTTCTCGCCCTTCGGGAGCACCCAGCCGGGCTCGCGCTGGAAGACGTAGAGGTGCTTCACGATGGGCTGAATGGCGGGGACGATCTGGCTGGCCGACGAGCCGACACCGACCACGGCGACGACCTTGCCGGTCAGGTCGTGCTCGTGCTCCCAGCGCGCCGTGTGAAATTTCGGCCCGGCGAAGTCCTCGAGCCCGGGCCAGTCGGGAGAGCGCGGCACGTTGAGGAAGCCGACGCCGCTGACGAGCACGTGACATTCGTCGACGGTGCCGTCGTCGAGCCGCACGGTCCACACGTGCCGATCGTCGTCCCAGGTGGCCGACTCGACGGTGACACCGAGTTGCAGGTGCGGCCGGAGCCCGAACTCGTCGACCGTCTCCTCGAGGTACTTCTGCAGCTCCGGCTGCTTCGCGTGCGTGCGCGTCCAGTCGTGCGGCTTGAACGAGAAGCAGTAGAGGTGCGATCCGACGTCGACCTCCGCTCCCGGATACGTGTTGTCCCACCATGTGCCGCCGATGCCGAGCGACGACTCGTAGATGGTGAACGTGTGGATGCCGGCCCGCTTCAGCTTCACGCCGGCCGCGATCCCGCCGAAGCCGGCGCCGACCACCACGACCCTCGGCGTGCCGGCCGGCCCGAAGAGCTGCTGCGCGGTCGTGCCGGTCATGGGATTACCGCCTCGGGGACCGGGTGGCGGTACAGCTCGTCGACGTCAACCGCCATCGGGTACCTCCCCGTAGATCATGAACTCGAGGAGGTTGCCGTCCGGATCGCGCACGTAGACGCTGGACGCCTCGGCCCGGCGGGCGCCCTGTCTCGCAACCGGGCCCTCGACGATCTCCGCTCGCGCCCCGCGCAGGACCGCGTGCAGTGATTCGGCAGAACCGTCCCACACGAAGCACAGATCACCGCACGGCGGCTGTGCTCGAGGAGCCCTCAAGGTGAACTCCGCGCGCGGCCACAGCTCGGGTCGGTGGAAGTTGATCATCTGGTCGCCCGCGTAGACCGACACGATGCTGCGTTGTTCCGCGATGTCGAACCCGAGCGAACGGTAGAACGCCACCATCGCCTCGGTCTTCTGCATCGGGAGCGACACGTGGTCGAGCCCGCGGATGCGATCAGCCGACATCGGCGAAGCCGTACAGCCGCGCGCAGTTCGTCGCGGTGATCTTGCGCCGGTCGGGCTCGGGCAGTGAGCCCAGCGACTCCTCGATCGCCTGTCGCGAGTTCGGGAAGGTGCTGTCCGTGTGCGGGTAGTCCGACGCCCACATGCACGAGTCGGCACCGAGGAGCGGGATCAACTGTGCCGCGAGCGGCTCCTCCTCGAAGGTCGCGACGACCTGCCGGCGGAACAGCTCGCTCGGCGCGAGTGCGGGCGCGTAGTCGAGCTTGTCGCGCAGCGCATGCCACTCCGAGTCGAGCCGGGCGAGAAAGTACGGCAGCCACCCGACGCCCGACTCCGCGAGCACGAGTGTGAGGTCGGGATGCCGCTCGAGCGCGCCGGAGAAGACCATGATCGCGAGCGGTTCGTCGAGCTGGAGCGGCAGCACGCTCGCGAACGCGGCCGACTGCCACTTGCCGATCTGGTAGCTCAGCTTCGACGACGTGCCGCCTTTGATGTGGAAGCTGATCGGCAGGCCGGTGTGCTCGGCCGCGGCCCAGAGTCGATCCCAGGCGGGATCGCCAAGGTCCACGTCGAAGGCGCCGATGATGGCGCCGCGGTGACCGAGCGTCGCGGCCCGCTCCAGTTCGGCCGCGGCCGCGTCGGGTGAGTGACCGGGGAGGAACGCGAGCACGCACAACCGGTCGGGTGCAACCGCGTTGAACTCTTCGACCGCCCAGTCGTTCCACGCGGCGTAGCACGCGTTCTGGAGGTCGGGATCTGCGATCGGAAATCCCAGCGACAACGGCCCGTAGATCACCGACGCCGCCACGCCGTCGCGGTCCATGTCCTCGAGACGCAGTTTGGGATTGCCGGCCCGGTACCCGTCGTCGTCGATGCCGGCGCGGCCGATCGCGCTGAAGTTCTTCACCATCTCCCGGTTGGGCGGCATGCCACTACGCCCCATGACACGGTCCTCGCACACCCACACGGCTCCCTTGCTGCGCGTGACGACGTGCGGCGCACGGTCCGCCTCGCCTCTCGACATGCGGGCCTGCCACAGGTCGGGCGGTACCGCCGACAGGTCGAGGTGGTCGTCGCAGGAGTAGATGCCGTCACGGGGGTTCATGTGCGCCCTCCTCTCTGCGTGGGCTCACGTCGCCGGGGAGGGCGCCGGTGGAGCCATGAGATCCTTCAGTGGCCGGGGAGGTGCACCGGCCGTCGTGCCGCCGTCGACCGGCAGCACGATTCCGGTGACCTGGGCGGCGCGGTCGCTCGCCAGGTACAGCATCGCGTTCGCGACGTCGCGCGGCGATCCCACGCGCTGGAGCGGCTGCATGGCGCGCACGATTGCGCCCTGGTCCAGCGACGCATTGATCGCGGTCGGGATGTGTGCGGGCGCGACGCAATTGGCGCGGATCCCATAGCGGGCGAGCTCGACCGCGATCGACCTCGTGAAGTGGATCACCGCGGCCTTCGACGCGCGGTACGCCGTCACGCCCGCGCCGGCGTTCATCCCCCCGATCGACGTCGTGTTGAGGATCACCCCGCCGTCGTGCTCCTTCATGTGCCGCGCCGCGCGCTGACTGCCGACCATCACCCCGAACACGTTCACCGCCATGACCCGCTCGAAGTCGCCGAGGTCGTCGTCGAGGAACCGCTTGGGCGAGCCACCGATCCCCGCGTTGTTGACCATCACGTGCAGACCACCGAAGTGCGTCACCGCGAAGTCGACGACGGCCTGGATGTCGTCCGCGTCGGCGACGTCCGTGCGCTTCGACGCGGCCACCGGGCCGAGCGTCTGCGCGAGCTCGGCCCCCGCGTCGGCATCGACGTCCGCGATGACCACACGGGCGCCTTCCTCGACGAAGAGCTCGACGATGCCGCGACCGAGCCCGCCGGCACCGCCCGTGACGATCGCGACTTTTCCGGCGAGCTCCGGACCGGCCATCCGCCGTCCCCCTCGTGCCACGACCTCAGCCGCAGTAAGGTAACAGTCGTGTCACCGGACCGTACCACGGCGGCGCCCTGGGTGCTCCGCCGTCTCGGCGCCTGCTACGCGGACTAACAATCGTGTCATCGGCGATCGGGAGATCGGAGCACTTGTGAGCGAAAGCGACCTCGACACTCGCGGCTTCGACGAGATCGACTTCTTCCGGGCCCGGCCGCTGTACCAGGACCCGTACCCGTACTACGAGTACCTGCGGTCGCACGGCCCGGTGTGGCGCGAGCCGCATCGGGGTGTCGTCATGGTGACGGGCTACGAGGAAGCTATGGCGGTGCTCACGGACACGACCAGGTTCTCGAACTGCAACACGGTGAGCGGTGTCTTCGCCAGCTTCCCCGTGCCGCTCGAGGGCGACGACGTGAGCGACATCATCGAGCAGTACCGCGACACGCTTCCGTTCAGCGACCAGCTCCCCTCGTTCGACCCGCCGAAGCACACCGCGCACCGCGCCCTGCTCATGCGTCTGATCACGCCCAAGCGCCTCAAGGAGAACGAGGAGTTCATGTGGCGCCTCGCGGACCGGCAGATCGACGAGTTCCTCGAGCGCGGTGCGTGCGAGTTCGTCCACGACTACGCGAACGCGTTCACCTTGCTCGTGATCGCGGACCTGCTCGGCGTTCCCGAGGAGGATCACGCGACGTTCCGGGAGCAGCTCCAGGGCGAGGATCGTCCGGTGAACTCGGCGATGGCGCACAAGCCGCTGGAGTTCCTCTACGACCGTTTCACGGAGTACATCGAGGACCGCCGACGGGACCCCCGTCCCGATGTCATGACGCAACTGGCCACCGCGACGTTCCCCGACGGGACGCTGCCCGAGGTTCACGACGTCATGCTGATCGCGTCGAACCTCTTCGCGGCAGGCCAGGAGACGACGGCGCGGATGCTCTCGACGGCCTTTCGCCTGATCGGCGAGCGACCGGAGCTCCAGCAGGCGCTGCGCGACGACCGCGACCTGATCCCGCGACTCGTCGAGGAGGTCGTACGGCTCGAGAGCCCGATCCAAGGGAACTTCCGTCTGTCGCGGGTACCCACCACGGTCGGCGGCGTGGAGCTTCCCGCGGGGACGACCCTGATGATCCTCATCGGCGCCGCGAACCGGGACCCGCGCCAGTTCGACAGCCCGGCGCAGCTCCGTCTCGATCGCCCGAACGGCCGCCAGCACATCGGGTTCGGGTTCGGCATCCACGCCTGCGCAGGGGCGCCCCTCGCTCGCGCGGAGGGCCGCGTCAGCATCGAGCGGCTCCTCGACCGGATGACCGACATCACCGTGTCCGAGGCGCGGCACGGTCCGCCGGGCGGGCGGCGATACTTCTACACACCGATCTACATGCTGCGCGGCCTCGAGAACCTGCATCTGGATTTCACGCCCGTCACCGCGTAGACCGCCACCAGCGGTCGGTGAGAGGAGCCCCCGTGCGGATGGACGACATGATCCTGGTGAGCATCGATGATCACGTGATCGAGCCGCCGGACATGTACCGGCGTCATGTGCCGGCGAAGTGGCGTGAGGAAGCTCCCAAGGTCGTGCGAAACGAGCGCGGCATCGACGAGTGGGTCTTCCAGGGCGAGAAGACGTCGACACCGTTCGGCATGGCCGCGACCGTGGGGTGGCCGGCCGAGGAATGGGGCTTCGAGCCCGGCGCGTTCAGCGAGCTGCGACCGGGGTGCTTCGACGTGCACCAGAGGGTGCGCGACATGGACGCGAACGGCGTCCTCGCGTCGATGTGCTTCCCGACGATGGCCGGGTTCAACGCCCGCACGTTCACCGAGTCACGCGACAAAGAGCTCGCGCTCGTGATGCTCCAGGCCTACAACGACTGGCACATCGACGAGTGGTGTGGGTCCTATCCGGGGCGCTTCATTCCGCTCGGCATCGTGCCGATGTGGGACGTCGACCTCGCGGTGAAGGAGATCGGCCGCATCGCGCAGAAGGGCTGCCGCGCGATCAGCTTCCTCGAGGCGCCGCACTCGCAGGGTCACCCCAGCTTCCTCTCGGGCCACTGGGACCCGATGTTGCAGGCACTCGTCGACAACAACATGGTGCTGTGCCTCCACATCGGAGGCGCGTGGGACATCGTGACCCTCGCACCCGAGGCACCGGTCGACCACTGGATCGTCATCCCGTCGCAGCTCACCATGCTGACCGCGCAGGACCTGCTGTTCGGGCCCACCCTGCGCCGCTTCCCCGGCCTGCGGGTGGCACTCTCCGAGGGCGGCATCGGCTGGATCCCCTTCTATCTCGACCGGGTCGACCGTCACTTCCAGAACCAGGCGTGGATCGACAGCAGCTTCGGCGAAGGCAAGTTGCCGTCCGACGTGTTCCGGGAGCACTTCCTCGCCTGCTTCATCACGGATCCGTCAGGGCTGAAGCTGCGCGACGACATCGGCATCGACGGGATCGCGTGGGAGTGCGACTACCCGCACACCGACACGACGTGGCCCGAGTCGCCCGAGTTCATGTGGAACGAGTTGCAGCGCGCCGGGTGCCGCGACGCCGAGATTCACAAGATCACGTGGGAGAACGCGACCCGCTTCTTCGACTGGGACCCGTTCACCCATACGCCGAAGGATGGGGCCACCGTGGGCGCGTTGCGGGCCCGCGCCGCAGACGTCGACACGACGCGCATGTCGCGTGACGAGTGGCGCAAGCGCAACGAGGCCGCCGGCATCGGAGTCGTGTGACGCGGGCGTTAGCTCACGGTGCGGAGCGAGGCGAACGACGGCGTCCGGGGGTGCCTGGTTTCTTTCCCGGGTGACGGGTATGTTAGTTGAGATTGCAGCCGACTTTCGGGGGGATGGCTGAATGCGCGCTCGCTGGCTCGCGGTCCTGACGTTGGTGGCGCTCGCGGCCGCCGCGTGTGGAGGCGGAAGCTCCGGCAAGTCGAACAAGTCCACGTCGACGACCGCAGGCGCGGCCGCGACGACTGCACCGCCCGGCGGCTGGCCGCCGGTGAACGAGTCGGGTGTCTCGGCGACGGAAATCCGCGTGAGTGGCGTCACGTCGACGACGAACCCCGTCGGCGGCCTGTACGGCACGGCATTCGACGGCGTGCAGGCGTACTTCGACATGGTCAACGCGCAGGGCGGCATCTACGGCCGCAAGCTGACGATCGCGAAGCGCCACGACGACCAGCTGACGAACAACCTGCGCGAGGTGCAGGCGATCATCAGCCAGGACAACGCGTTCGCGGTGCTGCCCGTCGCGACCGTGTTCTCGTTCAGCGGCGCGCAGCTGCTCGCACAGAACAACATCCCGACGTTCGGGTGGGGCATCAACAGCGAATGGACCGGCCCGCCGAACCTGTTCGGCTCGTACGGAGCCCTCTGCAACGGCTCCGGCTGCCCGTCGCTCATCTTCCCCTACGCGGCGTCGAAGCTGGGCAAGAAGAAGATCGGCGTGCTCGCGTACAACGTCCAGGCCTCGTCGGACTGCGTCGACGGGATCAAGGCGAGCTTCGACAAGTACCCGACGGCCAAGGTGGTGTACTCGACGAAGGCGCTGTCGTTCGGTACCACCGACATGAGCACCGACGTGAAGCACATGATCGACGCGGGCGTCGACTTCGTGACGACCTGCCTCGACACCAACGGCGTGCTCACGCTCGCCCGTGAGATGCGTCAACAAGGCCTCAACGCGCTCCAGTTCCTGCCGAACGCCTACGACCACGACTTCATGGACAAGAACGGCGGATTCTTCCAGGGCTCGGTGGTGATCGTGCAGGAGGCGCCCATCGAGACCACGCCGAAGTTCAAGGCGCTCAACGACTACATCAGCTGGATGGACAAGGGCGGCTACACCAAGACGGAGAACGCCGAGATCGGTTGGGCCAACGCCGACCTCTTCGTCACGGGCCTGCGCGCCGCCGGACCGACCTTCAGCCGGCAGAAGGTGATCGACGCGATCAACAAGCTGACCGACTATGACGCCGGTGGGATCCTGCCGCCGGTCGACTGGACGAAGCAGCACACCGACCTCCACTACCCGCGCAGCTGCATCGGGTACATGCAGATCGAGAACAGCAAGTTCGTGCCGCTGTGGAGCCAGCCCGGCAAGCCGTTCACCTGTTGGGACGGCAACCCGGCGACCTTCCAGGAAGCCAAGCCCTACAACCGCCAGTAGAGGCGACCGCCCTCCTCCATCAGTTGGGAGCCGTGAACGCGGAGGTGGTCAGCGCACGGCGCGGAAGAACGTCCGCAGGTCGTCGGCGAACAGCTCCGGTTGCTCCATGGCGGCGAAGTGGCCGCCACGGGGCATGTCGGCCCAGTACGTGACGTTGTAGCGGCGCTCGACCCACGCGCGCGGGAGGCGCAAAGGCTCCTTGGGGTAGCGGGCGACACCCGTCGGGACGTCGACGAAATCGGGCGGGCCCTCCCCTGCGGCGGCGTGCTGGTTCTCCCAATAGAGCCGGGTCGACGACGTGATCGTCTGGTTCACCCAGTACGTCATCACGTTGGTGATCAGTTGGTCACGAGTGAACGCGTGCTCGGGGTGCCCGTCGCAGTCGCTCCACGTTCGGAACTTCTCGACGATCCACGCAAGCAGGCCGGCCGGCGAGTCGTTGAGCGCGACTCCGAGCGTCTGCGGCTTGGTCGCCTGCTCGATCGCGTACCCCGACTCCTCGCGCCGGAAATGCGCCAGCGCGGCGAGATCGGCCTTCTCCTGCTCGCTCAGCGAGACGGGCTCGTCGGGGCGCTCCGCGAGCGGCATGTTCAGATGGATGCCCGCGCAGTGCTGCGGGTCGCGCGCCGCGATTCGCGTCGTGACCTGTGCTCCCCAGTCGCCGCCCTGCGCGCCGTAGCGCCGATATCCCAGGCGGCGCATCAGCTCGACGAACGCCGCCGCGATGCGCCACGTGTCCCACCCGCGGGTACGGGTCGGCTCCGAGAAGCCGTAGCCCGGTAGCGACGGCGCGACGACGTGGAACGCGTCATCGGCGCGGCCGCCGTGAGCCTCCGGGTCCGTCAGTCGCGGAATGACGTCGAGGAACTCGACGATCGAGCCGGGCCAGCCGTGCGTCATCAGTAACGGAAGCGCGTCGGCGTGTCGCGAACGCGCATGGAGGAAATGGATCGACTGGCCGTCGATCTCGGTGCGGAAATGGTCGAGCTCGTTGAGGCGCGCTTCCTGCGCGCGCCAGTCGTATGTGTCGCGCCAATACGCGACGAGGTCGCCGAGGTAGTCGAGCGGGATGCCGTACTCCCAGCTCGTGCCCTCGATCTGATCGGGGATGCGAGTCTGCGCGAGCCGGCCCCGCAGGTCGTCGAGCACCGCGTCGCCGACGCGGATCTCGAATGGCTCGACCGCCTCACTCATCGCCACCTCCGAGCTGCCACGTCCCCGCCGCGCGCGCTGCCGATCCGACAGTATCGTCACCGCCATGCAGGACGTGGCGCTCGACGTCGACGCGATCCTCGCCGAAGCCAGCCGACGCACGGGCGGCCTCGACGACCTGGGCGACGGGCCGTTCGTCGAGCCGTTGGCGTTGTTCCTCGAGTCGTTGGAGCGCGAGGCGCGGCTGAACCACATCGGGCGGCTGATCGCGTGCGAACGCGCCCTCGGACACACCGTGAACCGGCTCGGGTACGTGCACGACCGCGAGCAGTTTCCGGCGATCGCAGACGAAGAGATCGTCGCGCCCGTGTTCATCATCGGCTTTCCGCGCACCGGTACGACGATCCTGCACGACATCCTCGCCCAGGATCCCGACAGCCGGGCCCCACTCACGTGGGAGGTGATGTTCCCGTCGCCACCGCCGGACGCGGCAACCTTCGACTCCGACCCCCGTATCGCAATGGCGGCGGCACTCTTGCCGAATTCCGAAACGGAGACCGAACGCGACCGGCGCTTCCGGGCCATGCATCCCATGGGCGCCACGCTCTCGCAGGAATGCGTCGTCATGATGGGCGAGGCAATGTGTACACCGCTCTTCCACAACCAGTTCCGCGTGCCGGCATACGAGAACTGGGTCGACTACGAAGCCGACTGGTCACACGTGTATGCGTTCCACGAGCGGCAGCTCCAGCACCTGCAATGGCGCAACCGGCGTGACCGTTGGGTGCTCAAGACCGGCGCGCACATGTGGGGTCTCGAGCACCTGCTGCACACCTATCCGGATGCGCGGATCGTGTTCACCCATCGCGATCCGGTGAAGGCGGTCACGTCGTACGCGAGCCTCACGACGCTCGTGCGGGAGACCAGCAGCGACGAGGTGGACCCGTACGAGATCGCGCAGGACTGGACCGCGCGGCTGAAGCACGTGCTCCACCATGCGATGAGGGTCCGCAACGCGACGACGTACCCGCGCGCGAGGTTCTACGACGTGCAGTTCTCCGACTTCGTGACCGACCAGTTCGCCGTGGTGACCTCGATCTACGAGGCGTTCGGCCTGCCGCTGACCGACGAGGCTGCGATGCGCATGCAGGCGTTCATCGCCGAGAACCCCCAGGGCAAGCACGGCGTGCACGAGTACACGCCCGCCGAATTCGGCATCGACCCGACGACGATTCGCCGCGACTTCCGCGCCTACATCGAGCAATTCGACATCCCACCGGAGTAGCGGCGCGTCCCTGTCTGTCGCAGGTCCGTCCTACGCCGCGTGTTCCCGGGCACGTGCGAGCCCCGCGGATGCCTGCGCCGACGCAACGTCGCCCGGATACGTGCGCGTCGCGAACAGGAGGATGATCCCGTTCGCGAGGAGGGTCGGGATCATCAGCAGGAACGCGATTGCCAGGCCGCCCGCGGACGAGCCGCCGAAGGCATCCGAGACGATCCCGAAGATGAGCGGCGCGATCGCCTGCGCCGCGATGCGAAAGACCGTTCGGATGCCTTCGGCCCGGCCCCACAGCCGCGGATCGATCACGTCGAGCCGGGCCGCGTCGAGCGGCGGGTTCGGCGCGGCGAGGCAGGCGGCACCGATCACGAACAGCGGGATCGCCGCGACGAGGGAATGGGTGAAGAACGCCGGAACCAGCACGGCGCTGCCGACGATGAAGCTCCAGGCGCTGACCACGACGCGCGCCGACAGCATGCCGCGGGCGAGGAGCCGGTCGGTGATGTGACCCGAGAGGAGCAGCCCTGCGAGGGCACCAATCCCGACAACCGGCACGAGGCCGGTCGCGGCGTACTTGCCGACACCGTACTGGTGCACGACGAACAGGACTGCGAACAGCTGCAGGCCCGAGAAGAAGAAATCACCGAGTGAGCTCGCGATGATCACGATCACGTTCGTGCGCACGCGAAGCGTGTACCGCACGACCCACCACAGGGAGCGGCTCTCGACGTCCTTCGGCAGGGTGAGCATCGGGTCGGGCTCCACATGCGCGTCGTGGACGAGTTGCCCCGTCACATCGCCTCGGAGCGCCTCGTCAGCCGGCGTGTCGGCGCCGCCCGCTCCGCCCTGCGAGCCGCGGGGCGGCTCCGGAAGGCGGCGCGCCGACATCGCGACGAACACACCGACGATCGCGAGCGCGAAGAAGACGCCGCGCCAGCCGAACAGTGCGCCGGCGGCCCCGGCGACCAAGAACCCGGCGCCGGCACCAATGAGCTCCCCGCTGCGGATCCACGACAAGATCCGGCCCCGTTGTTTCGGCGGATACAGATCGCCCGTCAAGGACGCGACCGTGGGGCCGCCGGTCGCCGTGCCCATCCCGAGGAACATGCGGGCCGCGAAGAGCCACACGAACGTCACGGCCAACCCCGTGGCGAGCATCGCCGCGCTCCACACGAAGATGCTGATCGACAGCAGGCGGGCGCGGTGCACACGATCGGTGAGTGCCCCGATGGGAACCGTCGCGAGTCCACCCACGATGCTGACTGCGGCGGCGAGCACGCCGATATCGGTGTTCGAGATGTGGAACTCGCCTTTGATAGCGGGAGCAAGAGCGCCGAGTGACGCGCGGTCGGCGCTGTCGAGCGCGAGGACCGCTCCGAGCAGCACGACCGTCTCGACGTAGGTCGCGCTGCCGAGCGAACGCGCAAGCGGGGTGACGGCACGGCGGAGGCGCGCCGTCGGTGGGCCGCTCTTTTCCCACGTGTGAGACACCCCGTTCATTTCCCGCCCGGCGCGCAGAGGAATCACCGGTTCGGCCGTGGGGCTGATCAGCCGCCCACGGGCGGTCTAGCCTCGGCCCATGACGATCGTCGACGACCTGCTCGCGCACCCCGGTGTGTACGTCGGGATCGACGCCCTCACCGATTCGGACCAACGTGGCGCGGCTCGCATCGTCGTGGCTGCGCTGCCGGGAGGCGCCGGCGTCACGCTCGACTACGAAGTGCTCAACCCGTCGAATCCGGACCGCGTCCGCGGTCACATCGAGCACACGATGCTGGCGCGGACACATGGCGGTGGCTCGGTGATGGTGATCGGTCACGACCACGCGGACTCTGTCGCCATCTTGCGCGAGACCGAGCCGGGCACGTTCGAGCTGGGTTCCGAGGGCTCACCGTTCCCGATGAAGGTACTGGTATCGATGCCGGAGCCCGGGGTCCTGCGACATTCGTGGTGGTACGGCCGGCCGGGGGGCGAAGCGGTCGAGCGCGACGTCGCGGAGCTGCGTCGAATCAGCTGACGCTGGCCGCCGCGCTCACACCACGTGGGCGGACGGAAACGGGAAGACGGCCGCGGGCTGCATCGCGATCTTCCGAGCCAGGCTCTGATAGTGGCGCTCGGCGAAGCGCCATTCGCGGTCGTGGAACGCGTAGTCGTCGTGATAGACGCCGAACGCGTTGCTCCACTCTCCCGTTTCGCGCTCCTGGCGCAGCTCGACCATGTACACGCGGCCGCGCGCGGAACCGTCGCCACCGACGCGTACGACCGTGTTGAGGATCACGAACTCGAAGAACTCGAAGCGCTCGATCGCGCCGCCGATGAACGCACCGAGCGCGGCGGGGCCGGCCAACTCGATGACCGGAGCCGTCACGGTGTCGACGTGGACCGGTGCGTCAGGCAAGAACAGCGGTTGCAGCTCCTCCCACGACCGCCGCGTCACGACGTCGGCATAGGCCGACTGCAGCCGCGTGATGGCGAGGTACGCAAGTGCGTCGTCGGCCGGCGTCACCGGCGCCTTCCAATCGTCGGGTCGCATCGCCGGCTACCTCCAGGCCAGCGTCAGATCCTTCACGTGCCGCAGGCCCGGTGGGTATTCGAGCTCCTCGTGGCCGGGCTTGAGCCAGTAGTCGGGGATACGGCGATGCCACTCACGCAACGTGATGCGCAGCTCGCGACGGGCGAGGTGCGAGCCGAGGCAGCGATGCACGCCGCCGCCGAAGGCGATGTGGCGGTTGACCTCGCGGTCGAAGCGGACGTCGAACGAGTCGGGCATGTCGCTCGGGTCCACGTTCGCGGCGCCGTAGCTCACCATCACGGCCGTGCCCGCCTTCACGGCCCTGCCGTTCGGCAGGCGCGTGTCGCAGGTCGCGACGCGCGGCACGCCCGACGGCACCGGTGACTCCCAACGCAGTAGCTCCTCCACCGCGTTGGGGATGCAGGACGGATCGTCCACGAGCTGGCGACGGTGCTCCGGATGTGTCGCGAGGAACGCGTACATGCACGTGAGCGAGTCGCTCACGGTGTCGAGCCCGGCGATGAGGAAGAGGAAGCAGATGTCGAGGATGTCGTCGCGTGTCAACACATCGCCGTCGATCTCGGCCGCGAGGAAGCGCGAGACGACGTCGTCGGTGGGCTGGCTGCGCCGGTCGTCGACAAGTGCGCCGAAGTAGTCGTAGATCTCCTGGCCGGTGCGCTGCATCACCGCGGCACGCGCGTCGGGGTCGAGCATCGCGTTCGGGTCGTGCTTCTCCGGATGGAGGATGCCGTCGCGCAGCCGCAGGAACATTTCGAGCTCGTCTTCCGGCAGACCCATCAGCCCGAGGAAGACCGAGCTCGGGAACAGCTCGGCGAACTCCTCGGTGAAGTTGCACTCGCCCCGGTCGACGAACCCGTCGATCAGCGCGTTGGCGCGCCGCGTGATGTCCTCCTCCTGCTCGTCCATGCGCTTCGGTGCGAACAGCGGGTCGAGAAGCTTGCGGTACTTCGAGTGTTGCGGCGGGTCGACGTTGAGCGGGATGAGCGGCCGGACGTTGCCGAGGTTCAGGTCGACGCGCGAGGAGAACAGCTCGTGGTGGCGCAGCACGTGCTCGGTCGTGGCGCGGTCGAAGCTCAGGGCGAAGCCCTCCATCGGCTCGAGCATTCCGCCCGTTTCGATCGCCGCGCGGTAGCGCTCCTGTGGTGCCTTCATGTCGAGCAGGACGCTGAACATGTCCTGCGACGCGTCGGGCAGTGCGGCGACGTCCCGCGAGGTGCTGTCGGCGGTATCGGTCATGCCTCTCCCCCGGTACGGCGTGGCAGTTCAGCCGCGAACGTAGTCTCCGGACCGGGCGCATCCGTGCGCATGAGCGCCGTGATGGCCGGCGGCGTCGAGCCCTGCGCGTAGTGTGTCGCCGAAGGCGGCGGCGGGGAGGCTGTGACGGCACGCGGATGCCGTCGACCGCCGACGGCGCCTCGTCAGAACGATGTCAGCGCACAGGCGCGCGGGACTGGAGAAAGAGAGACCCTTGAGCTACGACGAACTTCCCGAGCCCGAACCGAAGCCAGAGGACGAGAAGCTCGCGATCCAGTTGCGCCATCTCGCCGACAACGCCGTGCTGAAAGCGCGGCCGCAGGGCGACGAGCGTTGCGACAACTGTCGGTACTACCTCGAGCCGTCGAGGGAGATCTCGTACTGCTGGCACCCGAAGTTGCGCATCCTCGTCGGCGACCAGTGGTGGTGCCAGTGGTGGGAGGCAAACCCCGAGTAGCACCACCAGAGCGTCCGGCGTCGGCTCGGTTGTCGGCGACGGGGCCGACCGATACGGTTCCGGCCGGGTCGGTGGCGCCGGAGCGGCTCAGGCGACCGTTCACAAGCGGCGGGGGCACCGAAACAGGACGGGTGGGCAATGGGCATCACGTCTCGATGGGTCATCGGCTTCGCCGCGCTCGTCGCACTGGCGGCGTGTGGTGGCTCCGGAGGCTCGAGCAAGTCGCCCGTATCGTCCCCGGGGACGGCGAGTACTTCGAGCACGGGGAGTACTTCGAGCACGCGCAGCAGTTCCCGCGCGTCGACGACCGGGAACGCCAGTGCATGCTCGCTCGTGACCCCGAGCGATGCCGCGAGCATCACGGGCGAGTCCGACCTGACGCAGTCCGCGCCCGCAGGAACGGCGGTCTGCATCTACACCAAGCCGGGCCAACCGGTCGCGGCCGGCAACGGGCTGTACGTCGCGATCTACCCAGTGCCTGTCGTGAGCAGTCAGACGCTGCAGTCACTGTTGCGCGAGCGCATCACCGGAACAGGCGACTTCCGTTCCATCTCCGGGGTCGGCGACAGCGCCTACGAGCAGACCTCCACGGGCGGCGCCGGACTGGTCTTCGCCAAGGGCAGGCAGGTCGTGATCATCGGCGCGACCTCGGGCACGAAGACCGGCAACGACATGCTCTCGCCGATCGAGTCGGTCGCGAAGCAGGCCGCCGGACAGCTGTAGGGGCGCGGGGTGGCCGCCGCGCGCTGTGGCAGGATGCAGCGATGGAGCTCGCGGAACTCCTTGCTCGCGAGGCAATCCGCGACATCGTCGCCCGATACAACTCCTTCGGCGACAGCGGCCTGTTCGACCGCGTGCTCGACCTCTTCTCTGCGGACGCCGTCCTCGAGATCGCCGGCGTCGCCCACGAGGGACGCGAACAGATCCGCGCGGTCTTCGACGGCGTCCCGAAACGGACGGCGAAGGGCGGCATTCCGGCGTACTTACGTCACTTCACGTCGAGCCACCAGATCGACGTCGTAGACGAGACGACGGCGACCGGTCGCTGCTACTTCCTGGTTCTGACCACGGTCGGGCTGGACCACTGGGGGCGCTATCTCGACGACTATCGAATGGTCGACGGTCGGTGGCGTTTCGCGCGGCGACGCGTACTCACCGACGGGTTCAGTCCGCCGTCCCTCTTCAGAACGGCGAGCGGGGATTGACAAGAGCGTCCAAGCGCAACGGTGCACAACTTGTTCGTGAACCGGATCGCATCGTCCTCGTTCGCCCGTGGGCTACGCCTCCCGGGCCTCGATGCGCCGGCCGCTGAGCTGCCCCGTGCGCAGGCGCACGTACTCGTTGCGGTACTCGCCAGCCCAGGGTTCGAGGCCGAGCTGTTCGGCGCGCTGCTTCTCGCGGTGGTCGACGATCCGTTCGGCCCGGCCGACGACGTTCACACTCCAACCCGCGTGCCGGGCCGGCTCGACGGCGTCGATCTCGAACACGACCTCCTGGCCGAGCACGGCGGCGACCAGCTTCTCGCCCGGTGCGGTGCGGAACACGACGTCGCCGTCGAGCATTCCGTACAGCACGGGCAAGACCGCGGGGCGCCCGCCGCTCCACAGGGCCACCCGACCGAAGGAGTTGCGCGCCAGCAGCGTTTCGCATTCCTCGGCGCTGAGTGTCTCGAGCCCGAACGACGTCATGGCACGACCGTACGGAAGGCCAGAGGCACCCACCAGGGCCGAAGGTCCCGCGCGCGGGTGACGGGCGAGCGACACGTCTCGCAGTGCCGGACGACACGGGGCCGGAAAGAGCCGTTCGACTCTGGGCGACGCCGCGTCGCGGTGTTGTGCTCGGCAACGGCACCAAGTTGTCGGCCAGCCGGTGACGTTCTCCGGTACAGGAGGTGCGGGAGCATGGAGATCTTCCCCGACGAGATGCTTCCGTTCGGAAGCCTGAATGGTGGGCAATGCCCGGGGTGCGGCGAAGTGCCGCTCGGTCGCGTGGCCGGGTGTGACGCACCGCATTTCCTGTGCCGCTCGTGCGGCCGTTGTTGGAGCTTCGCGACCGGCACGTGGCGGGCAGTCGACCCGATCGGGTGCCCGGGGTGCGCGAGCCACGACCGCGTGGAATGCATCGAGCAGCTCGCTGCAGAGTTCCCACGCTTCGGACCGTCGATGCTCGACTGAGGCGAACGCGAATGAGGACGATCGAAGTCGAAGTCTTTGCCGACGTGCGGGAGAGCGCCCATGAGCCGCGTGGTGCGGTCTTCACCCGCGCTCGCCGTCAGCCTCGACGACCTCCGCGAGCAGCTCCCACGCGTTGCCTTCCGGATCGGCGATCATCGCCGTGCGGGCGCCCTCGCGATGATTCGTCGGGGCCATGAGCACGCGTCCGTGCGCGGCCTCGGCGGCGGCCGCGAGCGCGTCGACGGCCGCGAACTCCGTGACGTCGAGCGCCGCGTACCTCCAGCCGCCGGTGCGGAACCACGGTTGGACCTCGGAGACGGGATCGACCGCGTCGCGAGGAAAGAAGATCTTCAGCCGCGCGGCATCGCGTCTGAGCTTGTACACCGTACCGACGTCGAACTCCAGACGGTCGACGAGCGTGAAGCCCATCACCTCCGTGTAGAACGCGCACAACGTCGGCTCGTCGCGACCGACCAGTCCGGCTTCGAGCGCGGTCGTCATGACGCTTCCTTGTCGGCCGCCGCCGGCACCACCCCGTGTGGCAGCACCAACGGCAAGTCGTTGTAGGTGACGATGCCGGGTGGCGCGGCGACGACACGTGCGACGGCGTTGACCGCCGGCATGGCCGTCATGATCATGCCGAGCACCATGAAGTCCGCGAACGTGGTGGCCTCGAAGTCGGGCGGCGGCAGGTACTCGATCTTCATGCGCACCGTGGGCCGCCCCTCGACCACGACGAGATGGCCCTCCTCGATCGTCCAATCGGGATCGAGCGTCTGACCCTTCTTCCACCGGACCGTGAGCTCGATCACCGTGCGGCCGGCGATACGGCCCTGCCAGCTCGCAGCAACGCCGGCGACGCAGCCCGCCTTGATGGTCCACGACTCCATCACGACGTCTTCAGTCGTGCGCGCGTACTCCGGTTCGCAGACGATCTCGTCGAGCTCCACACCGAGGGCGTCGCCGATCATGGCAACCGCCTCCCCGAACACCGCGGTGCCCTCCGCGGCCATGCCGGGAAGGTCGGGGTCGTCGATCGCACGCCCGAATCCGCACGGCAGCTCGGTCGCGGGCGAGTCGTAGAGCGTCGTGTCGGATCCCTCGTGGATCGCGACCTTGTCGACCCGGTCACACATCCCCGCGGCGACGATCCCCAAGAGATCGACCAGGCCGGGGCTGATACCGCTGCCGAACATCGACGACCGACCTCGCTCGCACGCCTCCTGGATGCGGTCGCGCTCCGGCCCGAGCCGCGACCCGTTGATGAACCCCGCGGTGCTCACGACGTTCGCTCCGCCCTTCAGGATGCGCACGAGCTCGCCGACGTCCATCCACATCGGGTTGTAGATCACGCAATCGGGTCTCAGCGCGAGCAGTGTGTCGACATCGTTCGTCGCCGCGACACCGATCGGCTCCATGCCGCACAACTCACCCACGTCGACGCCGACCTTGTCCGGCGACCACGCGTAGCAGCCGACCAGCTGGAGCTCGGGGCTCGCCATGACGGCGCGCACGGACCGCCTCCCGACGTTCCCCGTCGTCCACTGCACCACCCGCACCGCCACGATGCACCTCCGACCGATGCCAACCAGGCAGGGCGCTCTCTACGTCATATCGTCACGATCGTCAACGCGCGATTCGAGCGGGTGATCCAGATACCTGATTTCACTGCCGGGTCGCGGTAGTTGCGCGCCCGCTCATTCGTGTGTACACATCGGCGATCGCAAGACCGAACCGACTCCGTGTTCTCGCCCTGCCGCTGATCTTCGCGACCCTTGTCGCGGTGTTGCCCGGGACCGCGGCGGCAAAGCTGGGGGGTAACCGGGCCCGTGCGCGAGCCTCGACCGGTGTCGACTGGTCGGCCCGGTGGATCGGCCGGAACGACCCTCGCACGCCGCCGTTCCCGGGTCAGCAGGCCGCGGCGCCGCTGTTGCGCAAGGAGTTCCGCATCAGCGGGCGCGTGGCGACCGCGCGGCTGCACATCGCGGGGCTCGGGTACTACGTCGCGTGGATCGACGGGCGTCGCGTGGGTGATCAGGTGCTCGATCCCGGGCCGACGCAGTACGCAAGCGACGCCGTGTCGCGCAGCTTCGACGTCACCGAACTGCTGCGCCGGGGTGAGAACGCGATCGGGGTGATGCTCGGGCGCAGCTACTTCGCGGAGACCGCCGTCGACACGTTCGGCTGGGGGATCCGCGCGGACCGGCACGAACCGCGGCTGCTCGCCCAGATCGACGTCACGTATCGCGACGGGTCGACGGCCCGGATCGTCACCGACGGCACCTGGCAGATGACCGACGGGCCGATCACCGACGATCTCTACTTCGGAGAGCACTACGACGCGCGGCGCGAGCAGCCCGGCTGGACCACGCCGCGCTTCGACGCGTCGAGTTGGACTCCGGCTCCGGTGCAGCCGTCGCCCACTGCACACGTGGTCGAGACCACGATGCAGCCGATCCGGATCACCGACACGCTCGCTCCAGTGGCGATCAGCACACCGAAATCCGGCGTACGCGTCTACGACTTCGGCGGTCAGCACGCCGGCTGGGCTCGGATCGCGGTACGCGGCACGGCGGGTACGACGGTCACGCTGATGTACGGCGAGACGCTCAACGCCGACGGAACCGTCTTCCTCCAGGACACCCCACCGGGTCACGTCGACACCTACACCCTGAAGGGCGCGGACCAGGAGACCTGGGAGCCGAGCTTCACGCGCCATCCGCTGCACTACATCGAGGTGTCGTTCAGCCCCGACCTGCCGCGGGCATTCTCGATCACCGCGCGCGTGAACCACAACGACGTCGAACGGACGGGCAGCTTCGCGAGCTCCAACGGCCTCCTGAACCGGATCGAGGCCAACCAGGTCCGAACGGTGCTCGACAACCTCTGGGGCTTCCCCACCGACACGCCGTGGCGCGACCGCCAGGGGTGGACCGCCGACGCGTGGCTGTACATGGACTCGGCGATCGACAACTTCGACATGCGCGGCTTCTACGAGCAGTGGCTGCAGGCGTACCGCGACTCGCAGGCGCGCGACGGCACGCTTCCCGTGATCGCCCCGGCACCGCGCGGGGGACTCGCGGACTCCTTCGCCAACGACCCCTCGTGGTCGGGCACCCTGATCTTCGACGCGTGGCAGCTCTACCAGCACTACGGCGATCGCAGCTTCGTGAGCGACAACTACGACACGGCGAAGCGGTGGATGGATCTCTTGGCGTCGAACATCGCCCGCACCGGCGGTGTCTACACGGGCTTCTCGTTCGGCGACTGGGCCGCGCCGGGATCCGAGAACGGCACGGACGGTCTGCTCGCCGCGCCCGAAGGGTCGGGGCTCACGGCACCGGGCGTCCCACTGCCGACCGCGAACGCCGACCTCTACGAGGAGGCTCGCACCCTGGCGCGCATGGCGCGAACGCTCGGCAAGACGGCGGACGCCGTCGTCTACGACGCGCTGGCCGGCCGGATCGAGGACGCGTTCAACGCGACCTTCTTCGACGCGACCACGAACACGTACCAGAACCGCAGGCGGGTCGGATACCGGCAGACGTCGAACGTCGTGGCGTTGTTCTACGGCCTCGTACCCGCGGAACACGAGCGGGCCGTCTACGCCAACCTGATCGCGGACATTCACGGGCGCGGCGACCACCTGAACACCGGAGCGATCGGCACGAAGATGCTCCTGCACGTCCTCACGGCGCACGGCGACACCGACCTGGCGTACCGCATCGCGACCCAGACGACGTATCCGAGTTGGGGCTACTGGATCAGCCAGGGCGCCAACACGTCGTGGGAGACGTGGTCGCACACCGGCGGGTTCCTCTCCGAAGACCACGCCTTCCTCGGCACGCTGAACGACTGGCTGTACCACGACCTGGCCGGGGTCCGCCCGGCTGCGCCCGGATTCGTGAAGGTTCTCGTCCACCCGGCACTCCCGACGGGTCTCGACCACGCGTCCGCCACGATCGCGACGACCCGCGGGCCGGTCACGTCGTCGTGGCACCGCGGCACTCGCGGCTTCGTGATCCACGTCGACCTTCCCGGCGACACGACCGCGGAGGTCGACGTTCCTCTCGTCACCGACGGTCGTATACGCGTACGCAACCATCATGGCGTCGAGTACGTGCGCACGGATCCGGGTTTCGCCGTCTACACGGTTGACGGGGGCCGTCACGACTTCGTCGTCACTGCATAGACGGCTCCGGTGCCGCCGCAGTCGTCGGGCGCATGCCTGTTCGTCCGCGAGCCAGACTGGGCCGTCGCCATCGCTCTGGAGGAACCTGTGCAACACGCCATCGACTACGCCGACTACGACCTCGTCCTGCTCGACGACCCTTCGCCGGGTGTTCGCCGCATCACACTCAACCGGCCCGAGAAACGCAACGCGCTCAACCATCCGCTGCGCGGGCAGCTGTTGCAGGCGCTGCGCGAAGGCGACCAGGACGACTCGGTCCGCGTGCAGATCATCCGGGGCGCGGGGCCGTCGTTCTCCGCCGGCTACGACCTCGGCGGCGGCAACGACGGCCACGAGATGCCCTTCTACACGCCGGCGGGCGAGGGACAGTGGCCCCGTCACGTCACCGAGAGCTGGATGAGCATCTGGGACCTGGCCAAGCCGGTCATCGCCCAGGTCCACGGCTACTGCCTTGCCGGCGGCAGCGAGCTGGCGACCGGATGCGACCTCGTCTACGTCGCGGAAGATGCGCAAATGGGGTATCCGGCCGTGCGTTTCGGCGTGCCCGACATGCACTTCCACGCGTGGTTCGTCGGCATGCGCACGGCGATGGAGATGATGCTGACCGGCGACTCCATCTCGGGTACCGAAGCGGTCGAGCGCGGGTGGGCCAACCGCGCGTTCCCGGTGGAGGACCTCGACGAGCGCGTCGTCGAGATCGCCTCGCGTATCGCGAAGATGCCGCCTGACATCGTGTCGTTGAACAAGCGGATCGTGCACCGCGGGATGGAGATCATGGGCCTGCGCACGGCGATCCGCGCCGGCACCGAGATGTGCGCGCTCGGTACCCACCAGAAGAGCCTGCACGACTTCGTCGCCCGGACGCGCGACCAGGGGCTGACGTCGGCGTTGACGGATCGGGACGGCGCCTTCGGCGACTACCGCACCGCGTCAGAGCAGCCGCGCAACTCCGGCACGGCGTCGTAACCCTCGACGTCACGGCTGTCGGAGACTGCCCGAATGTCGATCGAGACCAGCACGACCGTGTTCACAGGCCGCGATGGCAACCGCCTGGTTGCCGACGTAGCGGGCGACCCGAGTGCTCCGCCGGTGGTCCTCCTCCACGGCGGCGGACAGACCCGTCATTCCTGGGGTACGACGTTGCACGCGCTCGCGGCCGGCGGGTGGCGCGCCTTCTCGGTGGACCTCCGCGGCCATGGAGACAGCGATTGGGCCCGCGACGGCGACTACACCCTCGACGCGTTCGCGGGTGACGTCGTCGCAATCACGCGTGCGCTCCCACTGCCACCGGCGCTCGTCGGCGCGTCGCTCGGCGGCGTCGCATCACTTGCGGCGATCGGCGAACGCCCCGACGAGGCCGTCGCGCGGGCGCTCGTGCTGGTGGACGTCGCGCCGCGCATCGAGCCCGCCGGTCGCGACCGCATCGGCGCGTTCATGGCCGAGCACGTCGAGGAGGGCTTCCCGTCGCTCGATGCTGTGGCCGACGCGGTCCACGCGTACAACCCGCACCGGCCGAGGCCAAAGGACGTGTCGGGCCTCCGCAAGAACCTTCGCCTGCGGAACGGTCGCTGGTACTGGCACTGGGATCCGGCATTCCTGACCGGACGGCTCGGCAGCACCGACGAGACCCGGTCGGCCCTGGTTGATCCCGAACGGTTGGAACGCGCCGCCCGTGCGCTGACCATCCCGACGTTGCTCGTGCGCGGGCGGGTCAGCGACCTTCTGAGCGAGGAAGGAGCGCTCGAACTGCTCACACTCGTTCCGCACGCGCGGATGGTCGACGTCGCCGGCGCAGGGCACATGGTCGCGGGCGACCGGAACGACATCTTCAACGACGCAATCGTCGACTTCCTGCGGCTCGTACGCAGCTCGTCCGCGTAGGTGGCATCACTCGGAAGAAGGGCGACGACGTGATCTGCGGCCCTCGCCGCGGCCGCCGTCGTCGAGCAGCGTGCGTACGAGCGAGTCCCCCAGCCATTGCGTGTACTGCTCGTCGCTCCAGCCTCTGACTTCACGCAACAAGCGCGCGACGTCGGGACTTGCGAGTGCCCAGATGATCTCCGCGGCCCGGTCGTTGTCCACACGCAAACGCCCGGTCGCGGCGACCCAGCTCGCGAAGTTCCGCATGTTGCGCAGCCGGTATTCGTTCATCTCGGCGTACACGTTCGCGGCGTCCGGTTCGACCGCGCCCGCGGTGCGCAGGATCTCGTAGATGCCGCCGAGCCGGTTCAGGATCGTCGTGATGTCGCGGGCGAAGAGCTCGAGCTGGCGCCGGGCGTCTCGTTCGTCACGAAGGCGCGCGATCTCCGGCCGGTCGAGCACGTTGGCCTCACCCGCGGGGGCGAGCCGCGCGTCGATGATCGCCGTCAGGACGCGGATCTTCGAGCCGAAAGTCGCGTAGACGGTGTCGGGCGCGACGCCCGCGGCGCCGGCGATGTCGCGGATCGTCGTGCGGGCATAGCCGTTCGCCTCGAACAGCTCGCCCGCGGCGTCCACGATGCGCGCCCGAGTCCGTGCCGCCTGTTCCTGTCGCACCGTCGAGCGGTACGCACGCTTCTTGACAGGGCGAGGTGCCATCGCTACTTTCGTCCGATCGTTACTGTAACGAATCGAGTCGTGGTCGGATCATAACCCGAGCCCCGTCGAGGAGGACCTGATGGCCGAACCGCAGGCGTTTCCGCCGCCACCCGAGGTCATCGCGGCGATGGCCGCCATCCCCCGGCTCCAACTCGGACCCACGATCCTCGTCACACAAGACGGACCCGCCGGCGACCTCGGGCCCGAAGCCGCGGGCGCGATTCTCATCCTCGAAGCCACGTTCGACCGCGAGGAAGGAGCTCACGAGTTCTGGCAGGCGGCCCTGCCGCTCATGGAGCAACTGGCCGACGCACCGGGGTTCATCCGGCGATACAGCTTCCCCACGAACCGCAGCATCACGTTGCTCGCGTTGTGGCGGACGGTCGAGGACGCGCAACGCTACGCCGCGTCGCCGGCCCACCGCGCGGCCAGCCGGGCGTTGTTCAGCCGGTCCTGGCAGCACAGCCACTTCGCGGGGCTATGGGAGCTGCGCTCGAACCACGGCCGCGTGTTCTTCTGCGAATGCGGCGCGGCCACGAAGGCGCCCGCGACCGCATGTCAATCATGCGGCACGGGGATCACCGACATCTACCGGCTCGCGCGCGCGTGAAGCCGCGAGGAAGACGACGGGTGCGTCGAGCCCGTCTGCGGCCGCAGTGACCCGCCGCTCTGCCGACGCCGGCTCGGAGGTGGAGCAGCCGGACCCCAGGAAAATTGGATGACAACCGCTCGGGAAAAGCCGGACGCGTCGCAACCATTGCGTCAAATGGGCGACAGCACTACAGACACGTGCGAATGTCGCGTTGCCCTGTTGATTGCGGCAATACCGGGATAACGTTCATGCGAGGCAGGGCTGCGCGGGGGGTGGGCATGGCGGGTGTCGACGGACGCGTTCTCGCACACATGGGCACCGGCGTGCCCGGCGCGCCCGCGCTGATCGCGGCGCGAAAGAGACCGTCATGAGCACTGTTCCCCCGCAAGGTCCGCCGCAGGGTCCACCGCCAGGTCCGGGAGCTCCTCCTCCGCCGCCGCCTCCGCCTCCACCTCCTGCTTCATCTCCGCCGCCCCCCTCCGCTCCTCCGCCTCCACCGCGGAGCGGATTGGGACGCAATCAGGTGATCGCGTTCGTCGTCGCGTTCGCGTTGATCGCGGGTGCGGTCGCGGGTGTGATCATCGCCACTTCCGGAGGCGGCG
>JAMXLJ010000036.1 GCA_024281095.1 Acidimicrobiia bacterium
AGGGCTGAGCCTGTATGGGGCAATTGGGCCTATCGACCTAGGCGTCGCTCCAAGCGGTGACAGCTGACTCGAGCGCGTGACCCGCCGCTCGTCGAGGGTGGTGGTACAAACGGAAGCCGGCGGCCGGATGTGGAACCGAAAGCCCGCTCACCCTGCCCCAGTCGGTTCCCCCGGTCGCCGTCTGTTCCCTTTCGCTCGCTCGGTGCGTCAGCCTGCGGGCTCCCGCCAGCGCAGGATCGCACCGATGCTCTCGTTCGCGCCGCCGTGCTTCGGCACGACGCGCACGGTCGCACCGGTGCCGAGCGCAGCGCGGACCGCGACGTCGACGAGGCGCCCTTCCTGCGGGCCTTCGATGCCGAGTTCGATCAGATCGTTGCGCTGCAACGCGACGTCGGCCGGTCGCTCACCGAACCATGCGGTGCGCCTGTCGTCCGGGTCGTCGTGCACGAGCAGCATCTCGACGCGCGCTTCTTGCAACGCGGCGAACGTCGCGGCCGCGCCGTCTGCCGCACGGTCGTGCTCGCCGCGTTCCTCGCGGAACTTCTCGAGCACCGCGACGGTGTCGCGCGCCGCCGCGGTGGCGACGAGCCGCGCCGTCTCCTGCGCGATCTCGATCTCCGAACCGTCACGGGCGCGACCCCCACTCACCTCGTGCAGCATCCCTTCGACCCGGTCGGGCAGGTTCTCGCGCAGCAGTTGCGTGGCGCGCACGTCGCCCGCCACCACCACGAGCTGCGCGCCCACGCGCTCCACCAGCTGCACGAGCTCATCCGCGACCGCCGACGCGTTCTTCTCCCACGCGACCTCGGCTCGCTGCTGGTAGCGCCGCTGCGACCAACCTCCCGGTGCGACCTTCTCCACGGGCAGATGCGTGTCCGCGCCGGCCTCGTCGTGTACCTCGGTGCCCTGCGCGTCGGTGGCGTAGAGATCGGCCCCACGCCGGTCGATCAACACGAGCACGTGGGGCACGTGGCCTTGGCGCCATTCGAGCATTCCCGCAACCGACGGCAGCGGCGACCAGCGTGAGAGGTCGGCGGCGGGCGGGTGCGGATGGTGCTCGACGTGCGCGACCACGTCGCCGTCGGCGACCACGCCGAGCCCGGCCCCATACAGGTGCGCGTCGGGCACGACCGTGTCGATCGCCGCGAGGACCGATTCGGGGGCGCCCAGGCCGGCGAGTGCTTCGCTCTGGGCGCGCCAGCGCCGTTCCGAGTACTGCGCCGCGTTCTCGATCGCCGGGTCGGTGTTCAGGTAGACGGTCGCGAACGGCCCGGGGCGTTCGAAGATCGCCGCGAGGTCGGGGGGCGCCAGACCGACGTCAGGAGTCTCACCGGAAGTCTCCATGTGCGCTCCTGTCATTTCCGTGTGGTTCCCCGGCCGTTCACCGGCGCGGCGGGTCGTCGTGACCTTTCCCCCGGTCCGAGGCAGGAAAACGACACCCTGGTGAGGCGGGACGGCCGGATACCACGCCGCCTCGTGCTGGGTATGGTCGACGGCGTGATGCCACCGAAAGCTGTGCTGCTCGACGCGGGCGGCGTGTTCCTTCTGCCCGAGCACGGAAGGATCCGGGACGCGCTCGCGCGGGCCAACGTGGACACATCGGCCGATCTCGACGAGGTGCACTACACGGCCGCGGCCGCGTTCGGCCTCGACGTCGACGCGGTCGCCGACTGGGCCGGGGCGTGGAGCAAGTACCTCGGCGCGTACGTCGATGCATGCGGGCTTCCCGACGACGTTCGCGACGACGTGCACCAGCACCTCGACAGCGAGTTCGCCGACGCCGCGTTGTGGTTGCGCGTCGCGCCGGGTTGTCGCGACGGGATCCGACGCCTTGCCGAGACCGGCGTGCGCCTGGGCCTCATCTCGAACGCCGACGGTCTCATCGGTGAGCGGTTGCGCGACCTCGAGATCCTGCAAGTGGGCCCGGGCCTCGGGGTCGAGGTGGAGTGCGTGATCGACTCCGGCGTCGTCGGCGTGATGAAGCCCGATCCGCGCATCTTCCAGATTGCACTCGACGCGCTCGGCCTCGACGCCGAGGACGCGTGGTACATCGGCGACCTGCCCGGCATCGACGTCGTCGGCGCGCGCCGCGCCGGGTTGCATCCCGTGCTCATGGACCCCCTCGGTCTGCACCACGACGCGGATTTCGATTGCGTCGCGTCGTTGCGTGACCTTGCGGACCGCGTCGGCTCGACCCAGGTGGGGCCGGCATGACCGTCCGCAAGCGTCGCTTCAGTCTCGGCTCTGCACTCGAGGCCGCCACCGACGACGAATCACTGGCCCGTTGGGTCGGCGATTTCCTCGCCAGCCGGGGCAGCGACAACGCGACGCTCGCCGCCGCACTCGCGCAACAACCGCACTGGTGGCTCGGGCCGATCTCCGTGCCGGTCGAAGACCTCGAACGTCTCGCGGGTCCCGAGGACGACGTGCTCTGCCCCGTCGAGCCTGAAGAATGGGAAGAGGACGTCGAAGCCATGGAAGAGAGCATGGAGCAGGGGTGGGAGCCGCCACCGCTGCTCGTGCAGTACCAGGATGGTCGCCTGCTCCTGCAGGACGGCAATCATCGCTACGAAGCGTTGGTGCGCGCGGGCGAGCCGCGCGCCTGGGTGCTCGTCTGGTTCGACGATCCCGAGACGCGAGCCCGCTTCGCCGCGAGTCAACCGGCGTCGCACTGAGCGCAATCCGGCATTCTGGCGTCACTTGCCGCGCATTGTGCGCGTCAAACGACGCCAGTTCGGTTGACGATGCCGTGAGCCGGCGTCGCACCGAGCGCGAGCGGCATTTTGGCGTCACTTCACGCGCACTGTGCGCGTGAAGTGACGCCAAATCGGGCGGCGGGGCGGGCAGTCAGCCGGCGAGCGCGGCCGATTACCCGCGGCATGTCGGGAGGAAACGCGCTGCTGGAGCGCGATGCGTGATGGTCGTCGTGTTACGACGAGGGCGGCGTCGGTTGGGTCGAGCCGTAGGCCATCGTGAAGCCGTCAGGCGTTGCCGGCGCGGGCTCCGTGTCGGGGTTCGACGCGGTCGACACGACCACGCCACCCTGGATCAGGTTCCCACTGTTCGACGCCTGCAGGTTCGGCGACACACCGTTCGCAGTGCCGGGATCGAACACGGCGGAGCCGTAGTGCGCGAGCGGCGCGATACGACCGCCTACCGTCGGTGCCTCGAGGATCCATTCCGCCGATGCACC
>JAMXLJ010000037.1 GCA_024281095.1 Acidimicrobiia bacterium
CCCTCCGCTCCTCCGCCTCCACCGCGGAGCGGATTGGGACGCAATCAGGTGATCGCGTTCGTCGTCGCGTTCGCGTTGATCGCGGGTGCGGTCGCGGGTGTGATCATCGCCACTTCCGGAGGCGGCGGGTCGGGTAACAAGCCTGCAGCCACGGCGCCGGCAGCGGAAAAGAAGGAAGTCTTCGCCGAGCCGATATCGAGCGCACAGAACCCGTTCTCACCGCCGGCCGGCAACGACTATCCCAACATGCCCGCGGTCCACACCCAGACTCCCACGACCCAATACGGCGGCCAGCCCGGCCTCTACGGCGGGACGATGGATCGCGGATCGTGTGACAAGCAACTGCTCGTGACCTACCTCGAGGCTCACATCGACAAGGCCACGGTGTGGGCGTCGACACTCGGTATCCAGGTATCCGAGATACAGAGTTACGTCGACGGCTTGACGCCGGTGCTTCTCCGATCCGACACCCGCGTCACGAATCACGGTTACGCAAACGGCCGGGTGACGTCGTTCCAAGCCGTTTTGGAAGCGGGAACCGCGGTACTCGTCGACAACAAGGGCGAGCCCGTCACCAAGTGTTACTGCGGCAACCCGCTCACGCCGCCCGTCGAGTACCCACCGGTGTACTACGGCCCGAAGTGGTACGGCTTCAATCCCAACAGCCTCACGGTGATCGTCCAGAACACGACCATCATCAACATATTCACCCTCGTCGACCCCGTCACGGGCCAGTCGTTCCAGGTACCCGCGGGGAGCAACGGCACTCCACCGACGACGACCACGACCACGACGACGACAACAACAACGACGACCACAACGACGACGCCGCCTCCACCGCCGACGAACTCGGGCCCGACGGATCAGCAGCGGGCGCGAGCGAAGCTCGACCGCGATGCACAAGCGTGTTACCCCTTCCGCGACATCCAACAGGATCAGCTGAAGAGCATCACGTTCTCGGCGGGTCCCGACGCCAGTTCCTTCATCCTGACGCGCGTGGGGTCGTTGCCCGACGGTTCGACGCAGACGTTCACCTGGCAGGTGGATCGTCGAACGCTCGTGTTCACGCCACTCGACGACTTGGCGAGGCGCGCGAACAACGACTGTCCGGCCTTCGGGTCACCCGGATGACCGTCGCGATCAACGCCCCGGGCACGGTCCCGAACCGCAGGCCGGCCCACCGTGGATGAGCAAGTCCTCGTGCCGGCGGGAGGCCTCGACGCCTGGGCGCAACCCGACCCCACGCAGGCGCCGGTCGCACGCTTGGATCCGGGCCTCGCGGTCTGGCCGGTCGAGCGCAGGGGCGACTGGACACAGGTCCGCTGTTCCAACGGCTGGTCCGGATGGATCGACGGCCGCCGGCTCACCCCCGCTCCGCAGCCGCCGCCTTCACGCGCGGCATGGGTACCAACGCACGTCGTCCCTGCGGGCGGCCTGGATGCCTGGGCCAATCCCGTCGCGACGGAGGCGCCCGTCACGCACCTGGCCCACGGTGTGGAGTTGACGCTGCTCGAGAGTCAGCCGAACGGCTGGGCCTCGGTGGCGGCCGCCAACGGATGGCGTGGATGGCTCGACGGTCGACGGCTCGTCGACGTCCGGGCGGCCGCGCCGACCCCGGCGACACCCGGCCGGGGCGCCGGTGCGCCGTTCGGCATCACCATGCCGCCGTGGTGGCCCCCCGAGGTCCCGGTCGCGTCGGCCGCCGGCGCGCTGCTCGTCCTGTTGGGAGGTTTCCTGCCGTGGCTGAGCTTCCGGGTGGTCTCGGCGTCGGCGTGGGACATCAACCTGGGCTGGCTGATCACGGGTCGAACATTGGGCGGCGGCATCAAGATCGGGTTCGTTTTGCTCTCGGTGCTCGTCGTCGTCGTGCCCGCGTTGACCAAGCGGGAACTGCCTTCTGCGGTCCTGCCGGCAGTGGGGTTGATTGCCGTGGCCGCCGCGGTCGTCACGCTCATCCGAGCTCTCGCGGGTACGTCCGTGCTCGGCATCCACGTGACCTACGACCCCGGCATCGGCCTGTTCGTGACGCTCGCCGGCGGCGTGATTCTCGCTCTTGACTGGATCCGGTCAGCGATGAGCTCATGACCGCGTCACCGCCACCGCCCGGGCCCCCACCGTCACCTCCACCGCCGCCACCGCCGCCCGGGCCCCCACCACCGCCGCCGGCTCCACCGCCGCCGGACGCGCCGACGGGCCCGCCGCCGGCGCCTCGCCGTCGGCGGCCGCTGTGGCCCAGCGTGGTCGCGGTCGTGGCGGTCGTCGCGCTCGTCGTCGGGCTCGTCGTCGCATTGGGCGGCAACAAGAAGAGCACCACCAAGAGCAAGGCGCCCGCGGGGGAGGTCTTCCTTGCGCCGGCCAACGATCCGGGTGCGAACCCCTTCACGCCGAACGTCGGCGTTGCCGCGCAACTGACGTCTTCGGTCGGGGCAGCCGCGGGCTCGTCGACATCGGCCGGGGGCGGCGGAGTGTCGACGAGCTCGTCCACGACCCCGGGCACGGTGGCCGGCGTGAGCGGCGCCGCGCCCGGCCTGTACGGCGGAACTCGTAGCAACTCGAGCTGTGATGCGCCGCGGATGGCGAGCTACTTGAGCGCCAACGCGGCGAAGGCCGCAGCGTGGGCGGCAGCCGAGGGCATCAACCCCGGCGAGATCAGCGGTTACCTCGCCGGCCTCACGCCCGTCGTTCTGCGCAGCGACACTCGGGTGACGAACCACGGATATCTGAATGGCCGGGCCACTCCGTTCCAGTCGATTCTCCAAGCCGGGACGGCCGTTCTCGTCGATCAATACGGCACCCCCAGGGCCCGTTGCGGGTGCGGCAACCCGCTGACTCCGCCGATCCCCTTCCAGAGCGGCTTCAGCTACACCGGCCCGCGTTGGCAGTACTTCAACCCGACGACCGTCGTCGTGGTGAGCTCATCGGTGACCGTCATCAACACTTTCGTTCTGATCGACGTCAACACCGGGCAGACGTTCGCACGCCCGGTCGGCACGACCGGCGGCAGCGACGCGAACACTCCGCAAACCGGGACGACGCCAACGTCGCAGCCACCGAACGTCGGGTCGGTCCCGGCCACGCTCCAAGATGTCGTCGGCAACTACGGAAACCTCAAGATCACCACGAGCGGCGACTGCGGCGGCTTCCAAAACAACGCGGGGCAGACGTTCAGGGTCACGGTGGCGGATCCGGCACGAGGCGTCGTGTCCATCGCGACCAGCACCGGCGACTACTCGGGCACGTTGAACGCCGACTACTCATTCCAGTTCAAGGACTCCACGTCCACCGCCACGCTCGACGGCCGCTTCCAGCAGGCCAACGGGACGATCACCATGTCGGGCTCGGTGCCGCTCGGGACGTGCACGATCAGCTTCACCGCCGATCGCATCGGATAGCGGTCGCCAGTTCCGCCGCCGCGTGGGCGGTGCGCGCTCAGCTGACAGTCAGGTCGCGGGCGTCGATCCAGGCCGACCACCCGTTCGAACAGACGACGTGTGCCCACTCGCCGCGACGTTCGAGAAGCTGGACCGGCAGGCGGGCATCGAGTGTTCCCGTGTGCACGCTCGTCGGGTCCGGTGCTTGCCACGCTTGCGCGGGTCGCGTCGTGGTATGCGTCGGCGTCCAGCTCGAAGCGACGGTCGCCACGACCGGCGGCGTCGGCGCGGTATCGAACGTGCCGCCGGGAAGCTCGGCGCGAAGCCGTGTGGTCGCGTCGTGCTGGCGCGCCCGCAGCGAACGGACACGCTCGTATTCGTCGACCGCGTGCAACAGGTTCCACAGGGTCAGCGCGAACGACTGGTGGTTGAGCCCTTCGTCGAACAGCGCGGTCACGAACTCGACGATGACGGCATCATGTTGGTTGGTCAGCCGCGCATCGACCATCGGAAAGATCGACGCGATCTGTTCCACCTCCCGAGCGAAGAGGTCCGCAGGCGTTCGAAACTGTGGATCGAGACCCTGCGCGAGCTCTTCGGGAACCGCCCAGTCCCGGGCAACGTCCGCGCTGGAGATGCCGATTCGGACGCTGACGTCCCACGCGCCGGCGTCACGCCGTTCGAACTCCACCGGCGCGCTGCGTCCGTTCTCCGTCATCGTGAACGCAGCGCCGTCACCCGCGCCCGGTGACGGCGCGAGCCCGAGGCGGCCGGCCCAACGCTGCAGTGTCAGTTCATCGGTCATGCGCGAACCCTGTCATCCATCGCAGTTGCAGTCGGGGAACGTGACGTCGGGGTGCTGGGCGCGAAGCGTGACGAGCTTGAGCTCGGCGGCATGGCGGCCGTCGAAAAGCTCGGACTGACGGCGTGTCGCGTCGGCGAGCTTCGCCTTCCAGGCTTCGACCGCGGCGCTGCCGATCTGGTCGATCTGGGCCTGCGCGCCCGGCAGCGCGTCGTTGACCTGTTGGTTCCAGTACACGGACGAGGCCATCGACTCGAATGCGTCGGGAGCCGCCATCTCGGTCGCGCCGAAGGCCCCCCACGCGAGCGGCCCACCGAGAGCTGTGAGCACGACTGTGCCGCCGCGCCGGAGGTACTTCGACGAGAGGTAATCGTTGCGCAGCTGCGTTGCCAAGTAGTTGCGCGCATTCGTCCACGCTTGCTGGGCCTGGTCGAGACCGGTCTGCGCTGCGCTCGCGTCGGCGTCGGCCTGTGCTTCGGCCTGTTTCATCCAGCAGAGCTCGCTGCAGGTGCTTGTGAATTCGGCTGTCGGGTCCGTTCGGTCGGATCGTGCGCGGGCGAGGGCCAGTGCGCCGCCCGAGCCGGCGAGGACGACGCCGAGACCGAGCAACCCGAGTTTGCCGCCCGGGAATCCACTTCCGGATCCGCTCGACGAGGCCGGCTCCGACGACACCGTGCTGTCCGTCGGCGGTGTCACGGACGTGGATGTCGCCGGGGCCGCGGTCGTGCTCGTCGAGTCGCTGACGCTCGTGGTTGCGGTGGTGTCAGTCGTGCGCGGTGCACTGTCGCTCGACGGCGGTATGAACGGCCCACCGACAGCGGGCGCGGTGGTCGGCGCCGTGACGCTGCCGGTCGAGGGCGGTGTCGCGTTCGACGGCGGCACCGACGACGTCATGTCGCACCCCTGGCCCGTGACGGGATCGCACGCCTGCGCGGTGCCTGTCATCAGCCACAGACCGAGGCCGCCAACCGCCACCTCGACCATGATGGCCAGCCAGATCGCGCGGGCGCGCCGGGGCCTGCTCGTGCCGCCGCTACGTGAGATCCCACCATCTCGTGCCACGCCCAGCCCCCAAGAGGCAGAGCCGCCTGCCATTTCAAGTGTCCCACCGCAACGATTGATCGACAAGCGGCTGGCACCGGTTGGCGCGGTTCACTGGTTGGCTACGACAACCGCGGGAAGAACTGACGAAAGACATCTCGAGGACGAAGGTCGCACGATGAGCTCCGTCGGCCATCACGCCGACCACGCGGACGCGGGACACGCGCATCACGGACACGGCGCGCACGGCGATCACGCGGCGCAGTTCAAGGACCGGTTCTGGTGGAGTGTCGTGCTGTCGGTGCCGGTGGTTGCGTTCAGCCGGATGTTCGCGGAGCTCGTCGGTTACCACCGACCGGCCGGCACGGGCTGGGTAGCGCCCGTGTTGGGCACACTCGTGTTTCTCTACGGCGGCCGTCCGTTCTTGACCGGCGCGGTGGCCGAGCTGCGGGCGCGCGAGCCCGGGATGATGTTGCTCATCGGGCTGGCGATCAGCGTGGCGTTCGTTGCCAGTCTCGCGACGAGCCTGCACATCGGGGGCGTGGATCTCGACTTCTGGTGGGAACTGGCGCTCCTGGTCGACATCATGCTGCTCGGCCACTGGCTCGAGATGCGCGCCCTCGGGCAGGCATCGAACGCGCTCGACGCGTTGGCCGCGCTGCTGCCCGACGAAGCGGAGCGCATCGGCGACGACGGCACGGTGAACGCGGTGCCGGTCACGGAACTGCGCGTCGGCGACGTCGTGCTCGTCCGATCCGGTGGCCGCGTGCCGGCCGACGGTGTGATCGAGGAGGGCGAAGCCCACTTCGACGAGTCGATGATCACCGGTGAATCACGGCCGGTGCACCACCGCCCCGGCGACAAGGTGGTGGCCGGCACCGTCGCGACCGACTCCTCGGTGCGGGTGCGTGTCGTAGCAGTTGGCGAACAGACGACGCTGGCGGGCATTCGCAGGCTTGTCGAGGAGGCGCAGAACTCGCGTTCGCGCGCGCAGGCACTCGCCGATCGCGCCGCTGCACTGCTGTTCTACTTCGCGACGACGGCCGGGCTGATCACGTTCGCGGTTTGGATGGCATTGGGCAACCCCAGCGCCGCGGTGGAGCGCACGGTCACCGTGCTGGTCATCGCGTGCCCGCACGCGCTCGGCCTCGCCATCCCGCTCGTGATCGCCATTTCCACCGCGATGGCGGCCCGCAACGGCATCTTGGTCAAGGACCGCCTGGCGCTCGAACGCATGCGCACGGTCAGCGCCGTGCTCTTCGACAAGACCGGTACGCTGACAACGGGCAAGCCCACCGTCATCGGTGTGATCAGTGTCGATGGGGCGAGCGGCGGGGCCGCGCGATCCGTGTTGCGCCTTGCCGCGGCGGCCGAAACCGACAGTGAGCACCCACTCGCACGAGCCGTCGTCGACGCGGCCCGTCAAGAGGGCGAGCTTCCGAGCGCAAGCCGGTTTCGTTCGCTCACAGGCCGTGGCGTCGAAGCCGTGATCGACGAAGCGCGCGTCGCGGTCGGCGGTCCCGCGCTGCTGCGTCAGCTCGACATGGAACTGCCGGACGCCTTGGTCGACCAGACCCGGCAGTGGTCAGCCGAAGGCGCAACCGTGCTGTACGTCGTGCGCGAAGACAAGGTGATGGGTGTGCTCGCGCTGGCCGACGCCGTTCGCCCGGAATCGCGGGAAGCCGTCGACCTCTTGCACGGGCTGGGGATCCACGTGGTGATGATCACCGGTGATGCACGACCGGTCGCGGACTCTGTTGCGCGTCAGCTGGGCGTCGACGAGGTGTTTGCCGAGGTGTTGCCCGACGAGAAGGCCACGAAGGTCGCCGAACTGCAGGCGCGCGGCCTGAGGGTTGCGATGGTGGGTGACGGCGTGAACGACGCCCCTGCTCTCGCTCGAGCCGACGTCGGGATCGCGATCGGCGCGGGAACCGATGTCGCCATCGAGTCGGCCGGGGTCGTGCTCGCGTCCGACGATCCTCGCGGCGTCGTGAGTGTCATCACGTTGTCCCGAGCGAGCTACCGCAAGATGCAACAGAACCTCGCCTGGGCGACGGGCTACAACGTCGTCGCGATTCCGCTCGCGGCGGGCGCGTTCGCATGGGCCGGCATCGTGTTGCCGCCCGCGGTCGGAGCGATCCTGATGAGCATGTCGACGATCATCGTCGCCGCCAACGCACAGCTGCTCCGCCGAGTCGACCTGCGACCGTCGTCGCGCGGCTCCGAGCACCGGGAGTTCCCCGCTCCCGGCGCACAGGTCAGCGCGCCGCAAGAAGCACGGGGAGCTCTTCGTGGCGACGGACCATGAGGCTGTCGACCCATCGTGGCAGCCGGTCCGGATCCAGCCTGATGTCCGACGTACGTTCGAGCAGGACGCTGAGGACAGTGCGCGCTTCGACGCGGGCAAGCGGTGCGCCGACACAGTGGTGGATGCCCCGCCCGAACGAGAGATGGTGTCGGGGCGCCGGCCGTCGGAGGTCGACGTCGTCGGCGTGCTCGAAAACGCTTTGGTCGTGGTTGGCCGAACCCCACAGCAGCAGGAGTGTGGAGCCGGCCGGGATGCGAACGCCGCCGAGCGACGTGTCCTCCGGAACGTCGCGCATGTGGTAGCGGAACGGCGGCTCCAGGCGTACGGCTTCCTCGACGAACCTCGGGACAAGCTCGGGGTGGGCGCGCAGGCGCTGCTGGAGCTCGGGATGCTCGCCGAGCATGCGTACCGCGTTGCCGAGCAGGCTGGTCGTTGACTCGCCGCCGGCGCTGAGCAGCGTGTGCAGGATGGTGAAGGCCTCGAAGGCGGTGAACACGCCGTCTCGCACGCCGCGTGCGACCGCGCCGAGCAGATCGTCACCGGGACGTTCGAGCGCGGTCTCGAGCTGGTGCGAGATCCAGTCGTGGATGTCGCCGGTACGTCCGATGAGCTCCGTCAGCTGGTCGAGCGTCGCGGTTGAGGCCAACATCGCGGTGGAGTCGAACGCGGCGCGCAGCAGTCGGTCGCCGTCGCCGTCGCGAAAGCCGATGAGGCGACTGATCATCGTGATCGGCACGAGGTTGCCGACGGTCGTCATGAAGTCGACGCTTCCGCGGTCGACCGCGTCGGTGACGCACCTGTCTGCGATCGCGACGATGTCGGGTTCGAGTTGCTCCATCCGCCGCGCGACGAGCTCGGGGAACACGGTGCTGCGGTGCAGCGTGTGTGCGGGTGGATCGGCGGTCGCGAGCGCTTGGAACATCGCGTCGCCGAACGGGAGCCGGCACGGAAGCCCGGCGTCGTCCCGATACAGCAGGCACGTGAGGTTCGACGAAAAGTCCTCGATCCGTGCGGTCGCCTCCGCGACGAGGTCGAACGTGGCGACCGTGAACACGCCGCTGTCGCCGACCGCCCAGACCGGCGCCTCGGCGCGGAGCCTCCCGTAGAACGGATAGGGGTCGTCGATCACGTCCGGGGCGAGCAGCAGCGTCGCCGGGATGTCCTGCGTCACCGACCTCTCCGTCCTCGTCCGATTTGGGCGACGGGCTGGCTGAACAACTGTCTATGCTACTGAACGTGGGTTCAGTACGCACGCGCCCGGGGACTCAGCCGGATCGCCGGGCTCAGCGCCGTGCTGCACGCCGCGACGACAACCGGACCGAGATCCTCGACGCCGCGGAGCGGGTCTTCGGCGCGCGCGGCGTTCGCGATGGCTCGCTGCGGGAGATCGCGGCTCAGGCCGGCTTCTCGACCGGCGCGATCTACCTGTTCTTCGACAGCAAGGACCACCTGCTCGCGGAGACACTCAGCCGGCGCGCGACCGAGCTCGTCGCAACGTTGAAGGTCGAGGCGGAACGCGATCTCGCTCCGCTTGCGAAGTTGCACGGCATCGTCGACGCGATGGTCGCGTTCTTCGACGCGCGGCCGCACTTCCGCGGCCTGCTCCGCCACATGAGCGGGGGCGCCGAGATCGTAGGCCCGGCGCTCGCCGAACACGCCCCCGACGTGGACGGGCTGTTCGACACGGCCATGAGCCTTCTCGCCGAGATCGTCCGCACCGGACAACGCCGTCGCGAGATCCGCGACGGCGACGCCGCCGCCATCGCACGCCTGTACTCCGTGCTCGTGAACGAGCAGGTGCTCCTCGGGGACGGCGGAGCGGGGACGCTGACGCGCGACCAGTTCCATGGGTTCGTCGACGGAGCCCTCCGCCGTCCGGTTCGCTCAGCCGCGCGGCCCGAGGCGCGGTAAGACGTAGTCTCGTGTCGATGAGGCAGGAGTCGGAGATCCGGTTCTTGCAGTTCGCCGGTCGTCGTGTCGCGTACGCGGTGAGCGGCGACGGGCCGGCGCTCGTCGCCCCGGCATGGTGGGTCAGTCACCTCGAGGTCGACTGGAGAGATCCGGCGTTCCGGGGATTCTGGGAGTCCGTTGGCGATGGTTACACGTTCGTGCGCTACGACCGGCTCGGAGTCGGCCTGTCGGATCGCGAGGTGCACGACGAGGATCTGACGCTCGAGGGTGACGTTGCATTGTTGGGTGCGGTGCTCGACGAGCTGGCGCTGGACAACGTCGCGTTGGTCGGTGGCTCGTCGGGCGGGTGCGCGGCAATCGCGTTCGCGGCTCGCTTCCCCGAGCGCGTGGATCGGTTACTGCTCTATGGCGCGTATGCCGACGGATCCTCGATCACGTCGGCTGCGGTGCGCGAAGCGATCGTCGGGACCGTACGCTCCCATTGGGGGTTGGGATCACGCTTACTGGCCGACATGTTCTTGGGCGATGCCAGCAGTGTCGAACAGGAGCGACTGGCGCGTTACCAGCGCGAGGCGGCGAGCCCCGACACTGCGGCGGTGTTGCTGGAGCTCGTCTACAGCAACGACGTTCGATCGGACTTGGACCAGGTACGTGCGCCCACACTCGTCGTACATCGCCGTGGCGACCGGGCGATCCCCTATCAGCTCGGCCGCGAACTCGCGGCGGGGATCCCGACCGCGACGCTGATCCCGCTCGATGGGAACGCCCACTTTCCATGGGCCGGGGACTCGTCCTCGGTGGCGCGCGCGTTGCGTTCGGTTCTCGCGTCCGAAGCTCCAGCCCGCCAGGCCGGAGAACATCCGGCGGTGCTGCTCTCCGATCGAGAACGCGAGGTGTTGGCGTTGGTCGCGAGCGGGTTGAGCGACCAGGAGATCGCCGGGCAGTTGGTCTTGAGCCGGCACACGGTCCATCGACACGTCGCCAACATCCGCAACAAGCTCGGGCGGAGTACGCGTACGGCTGCGGTCGCCGAGGCGGCACGGCTCGGCCTGCTCTGAGGCCAATCACCTGAACGGGCCATCCTGATCAGATGGCCGAGAGAAGCGATGCGCAGCGGTACGCGGTCCCGCATCATCGCCATCGTGAACGTCGACATCGCTCAAGCCACGCCGCCGGATGGTCCTACGACCTGGGCGCGTGCGTTCGCGGTCTTGTACGACCCCTTCTTGTGTGTTGGTGAGCGGGCCGGAGTGCGGGCGCTCCGAGAGGAGCTCCTCGCCAAGGCGCGTGGTTACACCGTCGAGATAGGGAGCGGGACCGGGCTCAACCTCCCGCACTACCCGGATGACCTCGACGAGCTGGTCCTGGCCGAACCCGACGCGCCGATGCGCGCCCGGCTCGAGAAGAAGATCAGCCGCAGTGGTCGGCGCGCATGCACCGTCGACGCGCCGGCCGAGCGGCTGCCCTTCGCCGACGGATCGGTTGAGACCGTCGTTTCGACGTTCGTGTTGTGCACCGCCGACGCGCCCGATCTCGCACTCGAAGAGATTGTGCGCGTGTTGCGGCCCGATGGTCAGTTCCTCTTCATCGAGCACGTCCGCTCCGATGCACCGAGGCTCGCCCGCTGGCAGGACCGCCTCGCCGAGCCTTGGCGTCGCTTCGCGAGAGGCTGTCGCTGCAACCGCGCGACGGCGAACCTGATCGCGACCAGCGGACTCGTGCTTGACGAGACACGCGAACAGTCATGGCGCGCAATGCCGCCGATCGTGCGACCACTCGTCGTCGGGCGGGCACAGAAGGGAATCAGCAATGACTGAGAACGTTGGGGTTCGCGTCGGACTCTTTCCCGCGGCGCTCGAACCGTCCGACGGCCATCCGGAGCGGCTGCGTGCGACGCTCGGTCGGGTAGCCGACGCCGGAGTCGATCACCTCTGCGTCGGCGACCACGTGAGTTTCTTCGTCGGCGCGGGCTCCGACGGGCTGATCACTGCAACCGCGTTGCTCGCGGCTCAGCAACGGCTCCCGGTGTACGTCGCGCTCTACTTGCTTCCGCTGCGCCACCCGGTCCCGGTTGCGCGCCAGCTCGCCACGATCGCGCAGTTCGCGCCCGGACGGCTCACGCTCGGCGTCGGGATCGGTGGCGAAGACCCTCACGAGATCGAGATTTGCGGGGTCGAGCCGAAGACACGCGGACACCGGATGGACGAATGTCTTCGGGTGCTGCGAAGTCTGGCCGGCGGCACGTCGGTGACCTTCGACGGCGAGTTCTTCGCGCTGACCGACGCCCTGATCGTGCCGGCGCCGTCTCCGTCGATACCTCTTGTCGTGGGAGGACGATCGGATGCGGCGATGAGCCGCGCCGCGAGGCTCGGCGACGGCTGGCTCGGGATTTGGGTCTCACCACGCCGGTACACCGAAGCGCGCGAGCAGATCGCACGCGAGGCAGTGGAGGCAGGCAGGAATGCGAACCGGTTCCAACATTCGCTCAACGTCTGGTGCGGTTTTGCCACGACACGCGAGGCTGCCCGCGAGCGTGTGGCCACAGAGATGCAGCGCTTCTATCAGATGCCCTTCGAGCCGTTCGAGCGCTACTCACCGTACGGGACGCCCGAAGCCGTCGCCGAGTTCTTGCACCCCTACATCCAGGCCGGTTGCTCAACATTCAACGTCATCCCGTGCGCGAGCGACGACGAGAGCGCGATCGCTGCGGTCGGGGAACTGCGAACACTCCTCACGGCATCCGCAGCGACGGTCGCGACCAAATGAGATGGGCGCGGGTAATGGAGTGGAATGCGTTCACGCTGGTTGGGCCGCCGGTTGTGGTTCGGCCTTTGCGGTGCGCCCCGCGAGCAGACCGGCGAGGAACATGACGACCACAGCGATCCCCACGCCGCACAACGTCCAGAGGACGCGGTAGCCCTCCGCGGCGTAGTTGGTGGGCTGCGGAAGGTCGACCAGGATCAGCACTCCCGCCGCGATGGCCGCGGCGTACAGCGCGTAGCTCCAAAAGCGATCGCGGCCCCGTGCATCAGGAGGACGAGCGCAACTACCTCTCATCCGGGATCGATCGCGAACAGTCGCAGACCGTGTTCACTCGCGGGTATCAGCAGCAGCAGTGCCGCCGCGGCAGCGCCGATCAGCGCGACGGTGCCACCGATGACGACGGCGCGGATCACCGCGAACATGGTCAGCG
>JAMXLJ010000038.1 GCA_024281095.1 Acidimicrobiia bacterium
CTTGCGGCTCGCGCCGTTTCCTGCGGAGCATCCCAAAACGATAACGACTCGTTTGGCGCGAACCGCGGAACTCGAGGCGAACCTCGTGGAGCTCGGTACCGGCGGAGCCATCGCCGCTCACCACAACCCAGAGGTCGACGTTCTCCTCCGAGTCCGTAACCCGATCGATCGTGCCCTGAAGAACGTGCGGCACTACCGGGCCGGGCGGCGCGAGATCGCCCGCAACGCGCCGCGGCCCCGGTCACGCATCCACATCGGCGCGGCCGCGCCGAGCGCCTCGAGACGGACGGTACGGCGCAGCACGCGCGCCCACCGCTCTTCGATGCCTTCCCGGCGCGCGCGCTCGACGATCTCGCGACGAACCAGACGGGTGAACGGGCCCGTCTGCGGGACGCGCACCACGCGCAGCACGTCACGTTCGCCGGGTCGATTCTCGAACAACTCGTGCTCGATGCGCGCACACCGGAAGAGCAGCTCGGTGTGGATGCATTTGTTGCATCGCCCGCAGTTGGCCCCCGCCCGCGGACCGGACCAGCAGAACCGCAACGCGCCCAGTGCCGAGGGCCATTCGCCGAGCGCTTCGATCTTCTCGCCTCGTGAGCATCCCGCGCCGTCGTGCACGATCCGGAAGGTGTCGCTACCGAGCATCGGGTCGGTGAGTGGGTTCGAACCCCACGGAAGGATGAGAGGATCGTACGGCCCGCTCGCGGCGATCAATCCGCTCCCGAACCGTCCGGCCAGGACGGTCAGCGCCGCCGCGACCGCGGTGCCGTGACCGCGCTCCCAATCGGGAAGCAGTTCGCGCACGTTGGTCGCCACTCCGACGAGCTCGACGCCGATGCTGTCGAGCATCACGTGTGCACGCGTGCGGGCTTGCGCGAATCCCGCTTCGTCGGCGAGCGGCACGTCGAAGCCGTGCACCATCACCGCCGCCTCGACCGCATGGCTGGTTTCGCCAGGCCGGTGGCAGAACACCGTGTACGCCGAGTCGACACCGCCCGAGAACGCCGCGGCAACGGGCACGGCGCGTCCGGCTCGCTCCTGTTCGTCGTCCGATCGGATCTCGACCACGGGCACACCGAGCCACGCGTGCCACGCGCGTTGGAACTCGTGGACGTTTGCGACGAGCGACGGCGAGACGGGCGCACCATGCACCTCGAGGGCGATGCCTTCGTCCATCACCGGGAACAGGCACGCGAGCACGAACGGGTCCGCCCACGGGCTGACTGCTGCGTCGTGTCGCTCGTCGAGCGCGAACCAGAGGCGCTTCGTTCCGAGCCGTGGCGTGGTGAGTACGGCGCCGATCTCGACGCGATCACCCGCCTGACGCGGCTCGAAGACCTCGAGCACCGCCGTGTTCGTGTTCGTGCCTGTCACGAGGCCCGGTAGGGTACCGCCGATGACCGGCGAGGCGAGCGGAGTCGCGCGTCGCAACCGCGTGCTCTTCACGGCCGGCATGTTGACCGACCGCCACGCCTCCAAGACGGCTGTCGGAGTCTTGCGATTCCAACCCGAGACGGTGAAGGGAATCCTCGATCCGCGCTTCGCGGGTGGTTCCCTTCTCGAGCTGTGCCCGTGGCTTCCCCGAACCGCGGCCGACGTGCCGATCGGCGCGTCGCTCGAGCAACTGGCGCAACGCGGTGACGAGCTCGTGGTCGGCTTCGCGGCTCCGGGCGGGCGCTTCACCGCCGACCAGCGTGAGCTCTTGCTCCGCGCGGTCTCGCAAGGAATCCGTGTGATCAACGGCCTCCACGACCTGCTCCCGCCGTCGGACCTCGTCACCAACCTCCGCTCGTTCGATGATGCCGACCGCGTCGTGGCCGAAGGCGCCGACTACGAATCCGTTCGCATCCTCACTGTCGGCACGTCGCACGGCGCCGGGAAAATGACGGCCACGGTGTTCCTGTACGAAGACCTCCGCCGGCGCGGGGTGAACGTCGACTGGGTCGCGACCGGTCAGACCGGCATGCTGCTGCGCGGCGGGGGCCGCGTGATCGACGCGATCCCGATCGACTTCGTGCCCGGTGTGATCGAGCGTCTGATTCTCACGTCGGAGCGCACCGCCGAGGTCGTCGTCGTCGAAGGACAAGGCTCGCTGTTCCACCGCTCGTTCGCACCCTCGACGTTCGCCCTGTTGGACGGGGCGAGACCGCAGTACCTGGTGTTGTGTCACCGACTCGGAGAACGGACCCACGCCGGTTTCCGCCAGGCTCTGCCGAGTGTCGAGGGGGCGGTCACCGCGTATCAGCGACTCGCCGACGCGCTGCAGATTCCGACGAGGGTGCTCGGCATCTGCCTCGATACGGCGGACTTCGAACGCGACGACGCCGAGCGTGCGTGCGTGGAGCTCGGCGAACGCCTGGGGATTCCCTGCCTCGATGCGATCCGTCACGGCGTCGGGAGGATCACGGAGCGATTGCTCGCGGAGGAGCCAGGGATCAGCAACACCCCGGTCGACGCAAGCTGAGAACGCCCCTCACGCGCGCACGAGCGAGCGCGCCAGCTCGAGAGCCTGGAACGGGTCCTCGGCCAACTTCGCGACCGTGCTGCCCGTATTCCACGTTCGGAAGAACGCCGACACCTTCCCGTACCGGTCGTCGAGGACGACATGGGGAACGTCGAGCAGGAGGCACAGGACATGGCCGTGGAGCCGGTCCGTGATGACGACTCGGGCGCGTCCGATGGTCGCGGTCGCGGTTCGTACCGAGGCCGACGCCAGCAGGGGCAAGATCCGTACGAATCCGCGCTCGAGCGACCTGAACACGACGGGCGAACCTTCATCCTTGGGCCTGCGTCCTACGAGGCGGCGAAGGCCGGCGCGCAGGGCGTCAGCAGGCGCCAACGGCCAGTCCGTGTGCACCAGGTCGGGCCCTTCCAAACGGTGGATCTCACCCGTCGCCTCCCCGTCGAGACGTCCGAGACACACGATGTCGTGGCGCGGCGCGTGCCGGTTGGTGATCGGGCCGAGGCCGAACGCCGTGTCGGGACAGAGTTGCGCGGGCACGTCGAACGAGGCCTGGGCCATGTGCAGGCTGGCCTCGTCGCGCAGCAGAAGGTAGAGGTGCTCGTGGTGCATCGCCCGGCGTGACGCCTCGAGCCGCTCGGGGCTCGTGAAGTGCACCGTCTGAGGCAGCTGGACGATGCGGTTGCAGGGGAAGTCCGCGATGACCCGCTCGCGGAACCGCTGATTCCACGGGTACAGGTCGCCGAGGTTGCCGCCACCGGACAGGAGCACCACCCCGTCACGCACGGCGGCGGCCACCGTGTCGTGCGAATACGTGTCACGCGTGCAGACGTGTGCGACGTCCGCTCCCACGGCACGCAGCGCGCGGAAGGCACCGAGTGCGATCGCCGCGTCACCGGGGTTCCGATGATCGGGCATGTCGACCAGCGCGACCGGTTCCCCGGCCGCGATCACGCTGCCAAGCGTGTGAACGAGTGTGCGTCGGAGTTCTTCGACCTGGCGCATGGCGGCGACATCGTGTCGATCTGCACCACACGCGGTCAAGGCCGCGCCCGTACGGCTCGTCGTCAGCCTTCACCCTCGCGGCTGCGGGTCAACACCAAGCCTCCCTCTCGAGCGTGGGCCCACAGTTTGTCGTTGGAACTGAACGCGCCGAGCCAGTCGAACCGATCGTCGTGTCGGATGCTCGGATTGGCGGGAACGAAGTTTGCGGCGTCATCGATGCTCCCGGAACCGCGATAGCGCGCCACTTGCGGGTATGGGAACACCGGCCTCGTCCTGTGGACTCCGTCGACCATGCCGCCGGCCACGACCTTCGTGGGCGGCATTCCCTGCTCGACCCACGCCATCATCGGAGTGAGCATGTCGAACGAATTCGGCGCGTTCCCGCCGAAACAGTGGTTCATCCCCGGGAACATGAACAGCCGTGCGAAGCGCTGCACCGCCGCGAGGCCGCCCATTTCGTCCTGCATGGCTTGGTAGTACGCAACCGTGCCGAACGGCGGGATGGCGTAGTCGGCCCATCCCTGCCAGAGGATGAGCTTGCCGCCGGCGCGCTGGAACGCGGAGAGATCCGGATCGCTCGCGTTGTACAAGCCGGCGAGCTCGGACAGCGCCCTGAAGGTTCCGCGGTCGAAGTGCACCTGGGCCGGCGTGAACGACAGCGGCGGATTCGTCTCGAACCCGAGGTATTTCAGCCAGCCCGCCGCGATCGGCCACGCCAGCGTGGAACGGGGCGAACCGCCCGGTGCCGCGGGAATCAGCCAGGG
>JAMXLJ010000039.1 GCA_024281095.1 Acidimicrobiia bacterium
CACAGATCCGTTCGGCGGGCGCGAGCGCCACCGAGCCCCAGTCGACGAGCCGGGACGCGCCCGAGACCGAACGACGTTTTCGGAGTGCGGCTCGCCGGCGTTGACCACCAGGACGTATCGGGCGGCGGTCAGCGCCGCACGGGGTAGCGGAGGTGGAGCGCCCGAATGCCTTGCACCACGATGGGGTCCTCGAGCACGACGTGGTGGCCGACGAGCTCGCCGAAGTAGCGGATGCCGGTGCCGAACAGCACCGGCACCTGGCTGATGCAGACCTCGTCGACCAGGCCGAGGCTGAGCGCCTGCTGGATGATGTCGGCGCTGGCGATCGTGACGAACTTGTCACCGGCGATCTCCTTCGCCGCCGCGATCCCCTCCTCGACGCTGCCGGTGAAGGTCGTCCGCGGGAACCGCTCGTCGGCGTCCTCGGGCGGCGGTCGGTGGCTCACGACTACCACAGGCGCGCCGACGGGGTGGTTGTCGCCCCAGCCGCCGGTCAGGTCGAACAGCCGGCGGCCGGTGATCAGCGCGCCGCAACCGGACGTGAGGTCCTGCAGCATCGAGGCGCTTGCGGCGTCGACCGAGAAGGTCATGCCCTCCTGTGCGGTCGGCACCACGACGTCGCCGTTCCAGTACCAATCGAACAGCTCGCCCGGATTGTCGTCGGGCTGGGCGACGAACCCGTCCAGCGACATGCACATGTGGGTCAGTACCTTGGCCATGCTCGTACGACTCCGCCGGCGTCCCCGACTCATCGCATCGTCGACGGCCGTCTCGGGCGCGTCGCGGAGAGGATGTCTGCAGAGCGGGTGAACGGCGACCGTCTCGTGCTCACCAAACGTCGGTGGGGCGTCGGGCGGCGAGGCTGGGCGCGATCCCGAGAACTGCGAGGTCGACGACCGGCGCAGCAAGGTCGCCAGATTCTCCAACAGCCGGTCCGGGTACGGCCATGCCGCCCCCTCAGCCGCTCCGAAGGCTTGCCAGCTCTCCGAGGACCCAGCGGGCAGCCCATACGGAGTCGGCCGGCGAGAAGTGCGCTCCGTCGGGACGCGGACGACGGCCGTCGACGTCGGGTCCGCACGGCGCGCTCCGCGGGCAGACGTACTGCGCCAGGTCGACGACGAAGACGCGACCGGGATGTCGGGCGGCGAAGCGCCGAAGCAATCCGTTCAGGTGGAGCACCTGAACGTCGCGCTCCGGACTGCTCGTGAACTGGATGCCGAGCGCAGTGCCATCGGTGAACGGTGGAACGGTCAGCATGACGAGGCGCGCGCCGCGAGCCGTGAGGCGTGCGAAGGCGCCGTCCATTCGCGACAGGAGCAACTCGTCGCCGGCCGGTGTTCCCGCCGCGATCACCCGCCCTCCGACCTTCATGCTCAATCGTTCCCACGAGCTGAACCACACGACAGTGTCGGGGTGAAGACGTGCCAGCACGTGGTTCTGTGTGCGAGCGACGAGGTCGTGGCAGATGTTCGTGCCGATCATGGTGCCTTCACCGTTCGTCGGAGCGGTCTCGTCACTCACCACGCCGCAGCCGGTGACGACACCCTGCTCGACCCGGATACCGGCGCCGTGTCCGATCGCCGAGAGCCCCGGATACAGGCTGCACGCGAGCGAGTCGCCGACAACCATGACCCGACGCGTCGAGTCCACATGCCGCGCCTGATCACCTGGCTGCAAAGCCGCCTCGGCTTGACGCCGCTCCGCGGCCGACGGCGCGCCACAAGGCCCGGGGTGGCCGATCGCCACGAGATAGCCCGGCGTCGGAGCGGCTCCTGCGGATGAGACCGCGAGCACGCCCGCTACCGACGCGACCGCCAGTGCCGCCGCAACGGGGCGGAGCGGCGCGCGCGCGAAACGCAGACCGCGCGTTCGGACGGGGCGCTCGACGACGTAGTACGACAGCGTCGCGGCCGCAAACGTCACGCCCAGCCGGAACAGATTCAGGGGCGTGCCGTGAATGCCCGCACGGGCCGGTGTGAGCCATATGTCGATCGGCCAGTGCCACAAATACAAGCCATACGAGATCCGACCGATCCATGCGAGCGGCGCGACCGCGAGCAGACCGCCCAATACCCCGCCTTGCAGCGCGGCCGCGATAACGACCGCGACTGCGACCGCGTAGAGCGCCGAACCGCCCCGGTAGTAGCCCCCCGACGTGCCCGTGACGCGTGTCCATGCAATCACGATCGCGACCGCGGCAACAACACCCAACGGTGGAGCGATTCGACGCACATGCGACGTCGGGCTGCGCGCCAAGAGCAGAAGCGACAGCAGTACGCCGATCAAGATGGTGTGGGCCCGCGCGTCGGTGCCGAAATACGCGCGCGTCGGATCGGCCGCCTTGTATGTGGATGCCATGACGACGATTGACGCCAATGTCCCGACGACACAGACCGTCGTGAGCACGCGGAGACGACCGCGCCCGAGCCGCATGCACAGCAAGACGACGAGCGGCCACACCAGGTAGAACTGCTCCTCGACTGCGAGCGACCACATGTGGCGCAGTGGTGAGGAACCTGTGAACAGCTCGAAGTACGACTGCTTCGCGAAGATGAAGCGCCAGTTGGCGACATAGAACAGGCTCGCGAGACCGTCGTCGCGGACGCTCGTCCGTTGCGACGTCGCCACGCTCGTTCGCGTGTACACCGCGACGAACAGGAGCACCATGAGCAGTGCGGGAAGGAGCCTTCGCGCGCGGCGGAGCCAGAACGCGACGCGACGGATTGTGTCGTGCTCTCGAAACTCCAGGACGAGCAGCGTCGTGATCAGGAACCCCGAAAGGACGAAGAACGCGTCGACGCCGAGGAAGCCGCCCCGCGCCCAGCCGTAGTCGTAGTGGTACGCGATGACCGCCAGGACCGACAAGGCGCGGATCCCGTCCAACGCGGGTTGGTAACCCAACCGGTATCGAAAATGGTCGGCAGAGCTACCGAGCCGCGACGCCGAACCGTCCGACTGTCCCGTGCCGGCAGCCTCTCGCGCCTCGGTCAGCCCGTCGGCGGTCATCTCGGGGATCAAGCCGCCTCAGAATTGCAGAGCGGCATCCGGGACGTCGAAGTGCCGGCGCGTCGCGTCAGGCGGCCCATGGCGCCTTGTGTAGCACCATCAACGCTCAGCGTGACGCCAACTCGGCAGGCGCCTGCCCAGGTCAGCAGGACGCTGGTGGCTTCTGGCCGAAGGCGTGCCAAAAGGCGTGATTCACGAATTCGGTGTACGACGGTCGCTGGCTTCCGTCCAGTCGCAGGAGGCCGAGATGGTTGCCCCACGTCTCGAACGGGTTCGTGGCGTCCTGCCACTTCGCGATGAACATCGGCCCAGCCCAGTCGAAACCGCTGAAGGTGGCGAGCATGTTCGCGACGTTGGCGGCCTGATCGTGTTCTGTGAAGTAGCCGCACTGCGGTGAGCAGGGCAACGGCCCGACCACGGCACCGTCCTCGGTCGCCCACACTTTCTTGGCTCCGTCGCCATAGTGGTCCATGACCGTGCGCATGGAGTGCGATCCCGGGCTGCTGTACGGGTTCGTGTTCCATACGAGGTCGTTGAAGCCGCCCCACGGCACTTGGCTACTTGCGAGCACCGGCATCGTGTATGGGTGGTCGGCGACCGCGTCGAAATATGCCTTCGCGCCCTTCTGATACATGGCATCGAGGAAATCGCTCGGCGCGATATCAGGGCCGAAGGTCGCCGCCGGAGCGAAGCCGCCGGACAGCACGATGCTGTTGGGAACCGCGGCCTTGATCTTCGTGTAGGCGGCTTGTAGCAGCTGCACGTACTTTGCCGGGTCCGGATAGTGAAAGTAAATGTCGATGTTCGGTTCGTTCCAGATCTCGTAGTAGATCACGCCATAGGGGGCGTAACGCGCCGCGACGTGGGCCGCGAAGTCGCCGTACGCATTGGGATCCGTCGGCGGCACGAATGGGTCGGACACGCCGTTGGCCCACCGCGGAACGCCGTAATCCATCACGAGCAGCACTTTCATGCCTCGGCTCGTGATCTTCGGTATGACCCTGTCGAACGCGTCGTACACCCATGTTCCGGGAGCAGGCTCGGTGTAGTCCCAGTTCACGTCGACGCGAACCCAGCGCGCGCCGGCGTGATTGACGGCGTCGAGCGTCGCCTGCTGCTGGGCATCTGATTGCGATGTGAGTCCGTCGATGTTCAAGCCCTGCGTGCCCGGCCACTGATCTTTGTCGCAACTAGCCGGGACACCCGGTGTGGTGCACGCGGTGAGCGCCATCACCAGGAGCATGGCGAAGATCAGCACGACCAACCCACGCGATGACCGCTTCCTACTCGGTCGCGTCGGGTCAGGTGATGCCGTCGCGCTCGCGATACTTGCCACACGCCCCTCCGACCGGACCATCGCAGCCTTCCGAGCGTTGATGGCGACGGCGCCCCGCTGGCAGCGGATGGTAGCCAGCGCGCCTCAGGCTGTCGACGACCGCTCCTCACCGACCCTGCGGCCGCTCAGTTCTTCACGGCGATCGTGACGTTCGGGCTCCGACTGACATGGCCGGCATGCACGCGCCAGTTCCTCGGCCACAACGGACAACGCCATCTTCGACTTGCCGCTCTCGCGGTCGGTAAAGGCAATGGGGATCTCAGTTATCTGACCGCCCCACATCGCAAACGCGGTACGCGCAACGCCTTCCGCTGCTGGCGCGCCCCCCGGCGTGGTTCGTGCTCGGACTGCTTGCCATCTTCGCAGTCGCGCTTTTCTATGGCAACGGCTGACATCGTCATCGTCGTTTTGAGTGCGGTCCCGCTCACACACGGTTTTCGGTGCCGCGTTCGGGTGCCGATGCAGCAGACGCGGGATGACTATCGCTGGCATCCGATGGGACTCGGCACGAAGCGCAGTCGTCGTCACCCTTCCCCGAAAACCGGCCCGAGAGGTCAGCGCAGATCCCGGCATCCCGGTCACTCCCGATCGCCGGAGTGCACCGGGAGTTCGTGCACCCGGGAACCGGCCCGTCAACGCGCTCCCCGGCACGGGCACCGTGCGTGCCAACCACCCCGTTAGGCTCGTACGGTGACCAAGCGCCTTCTCGGTGACGTGGGCGCCGACGAACAGCCGTTCGAGGAGACGACCCCGGCGAAGCGG
>JAMXLJ010000040.1 GCA_024281095.1 Acidimicrobiia bacterium
CGAGGTTCATCGGCACCTGCGCGAAGAGCTGCGACGCGCCGCCCTGCACGAAGAGGGTGTCGTGCGTGTCGGGGACGCGGAGCAGCTCCTTCAGCAGCGCGATCGCCTCGTCGTGGACCGCCTCGTAGTCCTTGCCCCGGTGGCTGTGCTCCATGACCGACATGCCGCTCTTCGCGAAGTCGAGGAGCTCGTCCCGGGCGCGCTCGAGCGCGGGCAGCGGGAGCGCGGCGGGACCGGCGTTGAAGTTCTTCGTTCGCATGCGGTGACCTCGCGCGACGGCAGGCAGCGCCGTCCGCCGAAATGGGGGCGCCATCGTGGATCGAAACCGCCCCGCTGGAAATGGCCCGGGAGGCGGCACCGGGCTGCAGGAGTGCTCCGAGACGACCCGATATGGGTATCATGGTCACCGACAGGTGGACACGAGAACGGGTAGGCGAGCTGGTCGTCGCCTCGGTGTCGGTGTCCGGGCTTTCGCTCGAGGCCGACCTCGCCCATCCGGAGGACGCAGCTGAGGCAGTCACTCAGTCGCGATTCGCCTACTCGAGGCTGGACGCTGCGCCGAAGATGTTCTGGTTCAGTCCGCCCGCGTCGGGACACGTGTCGGACGAGCTGGGCGTGGCGCGGCACTGCAGCACGTCGAACCCGTCAGGTGCCTCGCGCGGGTCGGTCCCGGGCATGACGTCGCGGTTGTCGGTCCATGCGCTGAACAGCGTCCCAGCGGCCGCGTCGAGGCCGATGTAGTCGCCGTGGAAAGGCACGGTTCGGCCACCGAACATCTCGTACTCGGGCTGGTGTCCGGCACTCGAAGCCCTCACGGCCACCCACGTGGCGCCCTGATCGGCGGAGGCAGCGACGAACGTGTTGAGCACGTCGCAGGCGAACGAGCCAGGGACGCCGCACGCGCTCAGCCCATCCGCGGTGTTCCCCGGCGGCCGGAACGGCGAGTACGACGGGTCGTCGCGCGAGTCGTAATACGCGATCAGCACCGTGTCCGTCGCCTTGTCGTAGGCGAGCTTGGGCCACCATTGGTGGCCGACCGACTGCGGGTCGACCTTGGCCGGGTCGATCCAGGTCGCGCCGCCGTCGTTCGATCGAGTGACCACCACCTGCGACTGCCCGTCTGGGCGGTAGGTGTCGCCGTTGTCTGCCAGAGGCGTGACCTCCTCCCACGAGACGTAGACGTTTCCGTGACGGTCGGCCGTGGCCTGCGGGAGCGTGTCCGAGCGGTGGAAGGTGAATCCTGAGAGACAGAGGGCCGGGCCGCTGCCACAGTCGCGCGCGGGGACGCCGCTCACGGAGACGTCCTTGCGGTCGTAGCCGATGATGCCGCGCAGGGTGGCCGGATCCGAGAAATGGGCTCCGCCGTCGATCGACTTGACGAAGACGATCGCGTCGGTCACGCCGGCCGCCCGGGAGGCGAACTGCCGCCACGCAACGTACACGGTCCCGTCAGACGCGACCGCGATGGTCGAGCCCTGCGCGTTGGGGACGCGCTTCGACAGGATGGTGGGCCTCGAGAAGGTGACGCCGTGGTCGACGGAGCGCGAGAACAGGATCTCGTCCTGTCCGGCGCCCGGGAAGAGCGTCCAGGCGGCGTAGACGCTTCCCCGGTGAGGGCTCGTGGCCCACGCGTCCACCTTCAGGGAGGGCTTGTCGCTGACGCGGCCGCGGAAGTCCACGCTGGGCGTGCCTGGGCCCGCGACGACGGTGCGCTGATATGCGATGCCGAGGGCGCTCGTCGTGTCCCGCAGCCAAGTCGAGACGTACATGACTCCGTTCGTCTGCGTCTTGCCTCCCGACCCGATCGTCACGGTCCGGTTGAACGCCACGCCCCCGAGGAACAGGTGGCCGTCGTCGTCCCAGTCCATGACGGGATCGCTGGCGGCGGTGTCGACGCCGAAGAGCGGCGACGTCTCGCCCGCCGTACTCGTGTCGCCCGGATAGCCGGGCAGGAGCGAGTTGATGAACGACGTCCCGCGATCCTGGGAGACGTAAACGCCCTGCCAGGCGTCGCGGAAGGAGGGGATCACGCAGTAGTCGTTCGCGGCGACGACGATGAAGCTCGGCTCGTCGGGCTTCATCGCGACGGAAGGCTCGTTCTGCTGCCGGTTGCCACCGGCGCTGACGCCGGGCGAGTCGTTCGAGCACGTGGCGATGACCGTATCGGTCGACCCATCTTGGCGAATGTAGGGCTGATCGGTCACGCGCGTGTCGGCCAGCGCGGGAGCAGCGAAGCAAAGCGTCAGGCAACTGGCGAAGTTCGACGCGAAAGACGCGCGGCGCATGCGATACCCCCTTGCATCACGCGGCTCAAACCTGCGCGTACGCGAGGCGACGTGACAACCGCCCGAATGGAAGCGGCGACCCCTTGTGTGCGCCTCGACGTGACGTCTCGTTCGTGAGGAGGGTCGGACCTTCACCTATCGTGACCCCTCCGGGAGGCCCGGCGGCGTGCCGGTGACGCCCATCTGGAAGCCCGGCCACGGGGAACTGCCTGTGAAGCTAGGCGAAGAAGCGAAGGGTCGCTCGGCAGGGCGTACCGCTCCGTCGCGACCGCCGGCGGGAGGTCCCGCGCCGCGACGCGCGCGAAGTAGATCGGAAGATGGCCGTGACGATCGAGGTGACCGCGGCGGAGTTCGCGACGTCGTACATCGCCCACGCGCGGTGCTCCGGGCGGCCGAGGCCGAGCCGGCCGAGGAGCGCGCGCGGGCGGGGAGGGGACGCGCCGCTCACGGGGCGGCGCGGGGCCGGTCGCGGGACTCGCGCTCCAGCTCTGCGACGTCCGCGGCGATGCGCGCCGCGCGCCGGCACCGGTCGGCGTGGCCGGAGTCCGCGACGAACGTCGCGAGCCGATCCGACAGGATGAAGGGGCGCTCGCCGCGGCCGATGGCGAGGCAGGTCTCCTCGAAGCTCGTGCGATCGATCTCGGCGACGACCCGGCCGAGGAACCCGGTCGCGGAGGCGCGGACGTCGCCGCGGCCCGGGCGGTCGCGATCGCCCTTGCCCTCGGCCCCGGCGTCCGCGGACTCCCCGTAGTCGCGGTAGAGGGCGTCGAGGTCGCGCCGCAGGTCGTTGCGTCGGTCCATGAGCCGCTCCTCCGGGGAGCGGCAAGCGACCGCGACGAGCGCGGCG